>CAZVVS010000186.1:0-9605 GCA_964630585.1 uncultured Gordonia sp. | reverse complement strand
TGCGCTCAACGATGTCACCTCGCCTTTCGTCAACACGAACGGGTACTACACTCCGTCGTCATTACGGTAAAGGTTCGCACCCGTCTCGCGCCTCCCAGGCTTACCTAACTTCGCAGGTCGGTGACCTGCGCAACAGCCTCCAACTCCACCAGCCCGTCCTCCAGGTAGTCCAGGAGGCGCTGCAGGCTTGGCAGTTCGCCACGCGCTCCGATAAGGCCGAAGCCGATTTCGTCGGCCGCCGAGGTGAGTGTGATGTTGATGGCGTTTCCAGCCGTCACGATCGACACCGGGTAGCACCCGTCGAGCTTGGCCCCGTTCCAATACATCTGGTCCTGGGGGCCGGGCACGTTGGAGATGATCAGGTTGAACTGCGGCGGCGTGTAGTTGACGAAGCCGGGGATGCTCATGAACGCCAGCGGGGCGATCGTCGCCGCACCCAGCGCCAGTGCCTGGATGGGGCGCAGGCCGCGGATGACGTTCTTGCTGGCCCTCATGGAGCCGACGAGGGTCTTCAGCCGCGACGCCGGGTCCGGGTCGTTGGTCGCGAGGTTCGCCATCACCGCGCTCACCGCGTTGCCGTCGTCGTCGGCACCGACGTGCATCGAGACCGGGACCATCGCGATCAGCGGGTCGTCGGGCATCGAGTTGTTTTCGATCATGTACGTGCGCAGCGCCGAGCTGCACATGGCCAGCACGATGTCGTTGAGGGTCACCCCGAGGGCGGCGGCCACCTTCTTCATCCGCGGGATCGACCACTGGTCGGCCGCGAACCGGCGGGCGCTGCCGATCGGCACGTCGAACATCGAGCGCGGTGCGAAGCTGCCCGGTGCGACGAAATCGTCGTCGCTGAGGGCCTTCCAGGCGACCTGCCCGGCGGCTGGCACGATACCGGCTACCTGCCCGGCGACGTCGGCGACTTGGCCCGCGACGTCGGCTACCTGACCGGCCACGCCGGCGGCCGCGCCGATCTGCTTGGCGATCCCGCCGAACAGTCCGCCCCCGTCCTCCTGGGGCTCGCCGACCACCTCCACCGGGTCCTCGAGCTTCGGTTCGCGCTTCTTGCGCAGGCGAGCATCCCAGGGGGCGGTGCCGGTGCGGTCCTCGGGGTTCGGCGAGAGGGTGCGCGCGAGCAGTCGCATCGACGTCACGCCGTCGACGAGGGAGTGGTGGACCTTGGTGTACATGGCCAGGCGCCCGTCGGCGAGGCCCTCGATGATGTGCGCCTCCCACATCGGCTTGGACCGGTCGAGCAGCGTCGAGTGGTTCAGGGAGACGTAGTGGAACAATTCGCGGATGCGCCCCGGCTTCGGCAGGGCGATGCGGCGCACGTGGTAGTCCAGGTCCACGGTGTCGTCGACGCTCCACGCCACCGAGCCGAGCAGGCTGAACGGCTGTGCAGGCCGGCGTCGGAATGTCTCACTGATCTCGAGGTCCTTGCTGGTGAATGCGGCGATCACCTCGTCGGCGAGCTCGCCGGCGGTCTGGCCCTCCCGCGGGATGAACAGCTGCAAGCCACCCACGTGCATGGGTTGTTCCCGGGTCTCGGAGATCAGGAACATCGATGAGGTGACGGGCATGTACTGCATAGGACTCCCCCTTGGGTCGTGAGGACGGTGCGCTAACCCTATCCACCCGCTGGTCGCGCTCGACGGAGAACCTCCAACGGCCCGTTTTCAGTGCCTTCTGCGTCCCAGTGCTCAGCGGCTTCGAGACTCTCCGGGATACGCGGTGCGCACTCTTGCGTCGTGGAGAGCACGGGAGGCGGTGCACCGTCGCCTACGGTGTCGGAGTGGCTAACCGACAATCCGGCGCGATGAGCCTCGTCGCGCGCATGGTGCTGGCCGGGCTGATCGCCGTCGAGGGGGTGATCGCGGCATCGAGCACGTGGGTGTACTTCGCCGCGGGCCATCGCGTCGTCGCGCCCGACGAGGTGCCCGTCGGCTCGACCGCCCTGGTGCTCGGTGCGAAAGTCCTCGACGGCGAGCCCGGCGTCTACGTGCGTGCGCGCCTGGACACCGCCGTCGAGTTGTATCGGGCAGGACGGGTCACGACGATCATCAACTCCGGCAACGGGTCCTCGCGCTACGGCGACGAGACCGCGGTGATGCGCGCCTACCTGGAGAAGGCGGGAGTCCCGGCGTCGGCGATCCGCGATGACCCGGCCGGGTATGACACCCAGCGCAGCTGTTCCCGCGCGCGGTCCGAGTTCGGGTTGTCGACGGTGGTGTTGGTGACGCAGGGCTTCCACCTCGACCGGGCGATCGCGTTGTGCCGGCTCGACGGCCCGGACCCGATCGGCGTCGCGGCGCCCTGTGACGACTGTGCGTGGTGGTCGATCGCGCGCAACCACCTGCGGGAGACGCTGTTGGCTAGGCCCCGCGCACTGCTGTCGACGGTGCTGCCGTAGCGGGCTCGTCGGTGGAGTTGTTCGTCGCCTTGCGCAGGCGCGGAAGCGGCAGGCGCTCACGGCCGGTGAGGTAGACCGACCCGGGAAGGCGGCGGAGGACCTCGACGAGCAGCAGTGACCCGGCGAGTGTCGCGAGGTAGACCACGGCGGTGCCCAGGGGCTGCGGCAGCGTCGTGATCACCCATGAGTCCAGGCCGTGGCCGGACATGCCGAGGACGAAGTAGAGCACCAGCACGTGGACGAGGAAGACGCCGAAGCTGCGGTTGGAGGCGTAGGCGACCGCACGTGCGAACCGCGGCGTGGAGGTGCGCCAGCGGTGGCTCCATGTCAGGGCGGCGGCGTAGAGGCACGCGATCGCGGTGACGAGGAACGGCAGGAGCGTCGGCTGGAAGGGGCCCGAGTACAGATTCGGCGCACCGTCGGAGGTGTCCACCCGGTCGAAGAAGGTGCCGACCGCGTATCCGCCGGTGATGAGCAGCGTAGCCACCAGGCCGATGCCGACGTAGCGCGCGTTCTCCCCGGTGACCGCTCGGGCGATCGCATCGCGGTGGACGGCGGCGATGGCGCCGTACATCAGGAAGAACTGGTAGGGGATGAAGACCACGTAGTGGTGCCACCACGGGCTTGAGGTGGGGAGCCAGTGCGTGATGGTGTACGCGATGACGAACTGCAGCGCCAGGGAGGCGCCCAGGACGACTGCGTGGTAGCCCTTGGTCACCTGCAGCAGCCACAGCACCAGCGGGAAGAGCAGGTACACCTGGACCATCACGAACAGGAAGTACATGTGGAATCCGCCGCCGCCCAGGCCCCAGCCGAGGTTCCAGGCGAACTCCTTGAACGTGCCGCTGACGCTCGACGGGAAGTCGCGCAGCGACGACGAGCCGGTCAGCCCGCCCCACAGGTAGCCGCCGAGGTCGTGGGCGTCGGTCGACAGGCGGCCCTGCGGCAGCAGGATCTTCACGGTGAAGTAGATCGCCGTGAAGATGACGTACGGGTAGAGCACCAGCTTGATGCGGCGCCGCCAGAACGACCAAGTCGAGAAGTCGGCGCGGTCGAAGTATTGGTAGGCCAGGACGAAGCCGGTGAGCGCGAAGAAGGTGTTGCGCGTGAAGTGCAGGAGCAGCCCGGTGGTGGTGACGCCGATGCTGTTCACCTCATCGGTCGTCTGGGTCAGCACGTGGATGAAGATCACGAGCCCGAACGTCGTCGCGCGGATCAGATCCAGGTGGTGCAGGTAGGACCGCTTGGACTTCGCAGCAGGTGCGGGTGGGGCCGCATCGAGCCCAGCGGGGCGCGCGGCATCGCGTGCTGTCGCTGCGCTGGTCATGACCAATTGCCCCTTGAAAGAGAACGTTGTGGCTTGCGTGCCCCGTCCGGCGTCGTCGTCGGCGCGGCATCCGCGGCGAAGGCCGCTGGAGGTTGATTGCCCAACCTTATCGGCCGAACCTGGGAGCAGCCTAATGAATGCTTAGGTAATCGAAGTGTCGTTCGTCACCCGCCCGGTCCTGCGGATTCAGACAAAGCGCTCCGTCGCGCGTGCTGCTTAGGCACACCGGGCGCAACCGGCTACCCTGGCACGTTGTGATACCGAGCTCGACGACGACGGCTTCCGGGGACTCGTCCCCGCGGACAGCAGACCCCAAGCCGAGCAGCAAGGGCGCCGCCTACCGTCACGACCTCGACGGATTGCGCGGCCTGGCCATCGCGCTGGTCGCCATCTTCCACGTCTGGTTCGGGCGTGTGTCCGGCGGCGTGGACGTGTTCCTCACCCTCTCCGGGTACTTCTTCGTCGCCTCGCTGCTCAAGCACGTCACCGTCACCAACTCGGCGTCGTCCTCGTGGCGCGAAGCGCTGAACCCGTGGCCGCGCCTCTCGCGCCTGCTGCGGCGCCTGTTGCCGGCGCTCTACCTGGTGCTCGCCGGCGTCGTCCTACTCATCTTCCTGGTCATGCCGCGCACCCGTTTCGCGCCGCTGGGCCAGGAAGTCATCGCCTCGGCACTGTACTTCCAGAACTATCTGCTGGCGTTGACCTCGCAGGACTACGGCGCGGCGACCTCAGCGGCCAGCCCGATGCAGCACCTGTGGTCGATGTCGATGCAGGGCCAGTTCTTCGTCGCAACGCTGCTGGGTGCGCTCGCCTTAGGCGGCATCCTCAAGTTCGCCGCACTTCGCAACCCGCGGTTCGGCGATCCGCAAACGATCCGCCGGATCGTCGGCCTGGCGCTGCTGGCGGTCACCCTGGTGTCGTTCCTGTGGGCCAACTACCGCCACGCCGTCAACCAGCCGGTCAATTACTACGACACCATCGCGCGCCTCTGGGAGCCGATGGCCGGCGGCCTGCTGGCCGTGTGGATGCCCCGCCTGGTGCTGAGCCGCCGGGCGCGCAACGTGCTGACCGTCGGGGCGCTGCTGCTCATCGTGACGTGCGGCTGGTGGATCAAGGGCGTCGAGGAATACCCGGGCGCCATGGCGCTGGTCCCCGTCGGTGCGACGCTGCTCATCATCTGGACCGGGTCGGCAGCCACCCGTCCCGAGGACGCGCCGAACCTCGACGTCGACGATCGGCGCGACATCAACGCCCGCATGGCGTCGCCGTTCATGGTGTGGCTGGGCGGCATCGCCTATGCGCTGTACCTCATCCACTGGCCGCTGCTGATCTTCTTCCTCAGCTGGCGCTACAAAGACCACGCGACCTTCCTGGAGGGGACCGGGATCCTCTTGGTCTCAGGCGTCCTGGCCTGGCTGGTCACCCGCTTCGTCGAGACGCCGCTGCGTGCGGGCCGCGACACCGGCTTCTCCCCGCGCTACCGCCGAATCCTCGTCGTCGGCCTGGTCATCGCCACCATCGCGGCCGGCACCACGTCGGTCGCCTGGATCCGCCATCAGGCCAATGTGCGCGTGGACACCATGAACCTCGACCCGCGCCTCTATCCCGGCGGCCTGGCGTTCTTGTGGAACGTGCCCGCCCCGCACGTGCCGCCGATGCCGCCGGTGGAGGCCGCGTACATGGACCGCGGCCCGACGTGGGACAACGCGCCGAACCAGAAGATCACCGGGTGGAACGACGACACCGTCCGCGTCGGCGTGTACGGCGATACGACCGCCACGCGCACCATCGCCATCGCCGGTGGGTCGCACGCCGACATGTGGGTGCCGGCCTTCGACGTCCTGGGCAAGCGCCACCACTTCAAGGTGACGACCTACGTCAAGGTGGGTTGCGCGCTGGTCAAGGAGCACGTCTTCAAGTGGTATGGCAAGGAGCGACCCGACTGTAACCGGTGGGCGGCCAAGGCCCTGGCGAAGTTGGCGCAGGACAAGCCCGATGTCATCGTCACCAACAGCACCCGGCCGACCGAGGTCGAGGACCACCGGCCCGGCGACTACGTCCCCAAGGACTACGTCACGGTGTTCAACGAGTTCAAGGCGCGCGGGCAGAAGGTGGTCGCGATCCGCGACACCCCGTGGACACACCTGGAGAACGACTGGAACCCGCCGGAGTGCCTGGCCACCGGACGCAAACCGCAGGTCTGCGGTGTCAGCCAGAAGGTGGCCCTCGCGTCCACGGATCCGGCGCTCAAGATCGCCGCGCAATTCCCCAACGTGACGTTCCTGGACTACACGAAGGCGGTCTGCAAGGACGGGTACTGTCCGGCGGTCGTCGGCAACATCCTCGTCTACCGCGACACCCATCACCTCACGGCGACCTTCGCGCGCAGCCTGGTTCCCGCGCTCCAGAAGGACTTGGCCGGCCCGATCGGCTGGTGGAAGTAGCCACCCGTGGAACTGCGTAGGTCTGCGACCACATGGCGGTCGCAGACCTACGCACTCCTGCGCTCAGGGGCCTTACGACGCTGAGCCGTGCAGGTTCTTCGCCGTCTTCGACGTGGTGACCTCAACCGGGTCCGGGTAGGTGCCCAGTAGACGGTCCGCGGTGCCCGACGTCGTGACCGTGTACCAGTAGTGCTCGTTCTTGAAGTGGTGGTAGCGGTGGTTCTTGTAGACCGCGCGGTAGGGCCGGTGGCGCGGCTTGTAGTCGGTGTGGATGAGGAAGTGCGTCCACTCGTAGAACATCAGGAACGCCGTCACCGTCAGTAGAAAGGTCATGCCCAGCGACACCCGGCCGAATGCGAACACCCCGATCAGCGTCAGCGCGGGCAACAGGCCGACCAGGACGGGCCACGGGATGAAGATGAGTGGGATGTCGCGGGGATCGTGGTGGTGCCGACGGTGATCGCGGGCCAATATCGAGTCGATCTTCACGCCACCGACGGTGCGCGGGCGCCAGTGCAGGATGCCGACATGGATCAGCCATTCGATGACGGGTGACACTGCCAGCAGGATCGCGACGACCAGCGCATCGGTCCACTGCCAATCACCCAGGGCGATGCGGGCGATCAAGGATCCGACGAGCGGTACGGCGATCATCCAGGGGGAGGGGTGACGCCAGAACTCGGCGGTCGCTGTGCGCAGCGTGGTGATGCGGCGGTGACCGGCGCGGGCGGTGCGCTGGCCGGTTGGTGCCTGGTCAGTCGACGCGGCGGCCGGTGCGTGGTCAGTGGTCATCGGATCCTCCGTTGAATTGCGCTGCCGCGTCGAAAACGGCCAGGAGCGCGGTGGTGCTGGGGGAGAGCAGGTCGTCGGCGGCCTGTCGGGCGCGCGCGGCGTCGCGGTTCTCGAGAGCGGTGACGAGGGCGCGGTAGCCATCGACCTGCCCGACCTCCCCGGCCATCGCCATCGAGAGAGCGGGCAACGCCGGCTCGTAGGCGGCGCGCAGCGTGTTGAACATCAGGCGGTAGACGATCGACTCGGCCCCGTCGACGATCCCGTCCCAGAACTCCAGGGCGAGGACCTGCAGGGCCAATGGATCGGTTTCGACGGTGATCTCGTCGACGGCGGCGCGCAGCTGGTCGAAGCCGGCGGCGGGCATTCGCGTGGCCGCCAGGCCGGCGACGATCGGTGCGATCGCCGCGCGGGCCTCGACGGCCGAGCGGGCCACGCTGATGTCGAGACCGTCGTCGTTCACCAGGAGCAGGGGCAACAGGTCGAGCCCACCGTCGCGCCGGATGTCGCGGACCGTGGTCGTGTCGCCCTGACGGATGTGTACGAGGCCGGAGGTGGCGAGTCGCTTGAGGGCCTCGCGGATCGCCGGTCGGGAGACGTGCAGCGCCGCGGCGAGGTCGCGCTCGCTGGGCAGCGCTCCGCCGGCGGGAAGGTCGCCGCTGATCACGCGGGCGGCGATCTGGTCGTACACGTCGTCGGAAACCGAACGACGGACGACGGGCTGGAACGTCATGGCCCCACTGTGCGCCGAAGTGGTCAGCCTGTCAAGTGGTCAGACCAGTAATCTCCCACTCGGCGTAACAGGTGGGCCCACTCGGCGTAGCAGGAGGGCCCATTCGGCGTCGAAAGGGGGCCCACTCGGCGTCGAAAGGGGGCCCACTCGGCGAACTAGAGATGGTCTTCGGGGGTGATCACGTGGACGGCAGCCTCCTCGGCTGAGGCGCCGGCACCGTCGATGCCGACATCGGTAGCCAGCATCTGCTCGTCGTCGTCGGACATCACGCCCTCGTCGGGGCCCACGAGACGTCCGGCGCGCGGGCCGCCGACTTCGTCGGACGACGGGAAGTCCGCGTCGTCATCGGAGTCCGGGTCGTAGGCGACGTCGGGCTCCTCCTCGGCGAGGCGCTCGTCGAGCGACTCGTGCGCGAAGTTGTCCTTGTCGTAGTCGTGCGGCGGACGATCCGGCGGCGAGTAGCCGCGGTCGAGGACGTCACCCAGCTCCTCGTCGGCGAGCATGTCCTCGGGCTGCAACTGCTCGACGGTGTAGTCGCCGCCGTCGTCGTCGAAGTCGTCGTTCATGCCAGCAGGATACGGGCACCACCGGCGAGTGGGCCCTCTTTCATCGCCGAGTGGGTCGGCCTCCATCGCCGAGTGGGCCCTCGGCCATCGCCGACTGGGCCGTCGGCCACCGAGGGGCCCTTAGGGGTTCATCTCGTAGGCGCCGTTGTAGGCCTGCACGCGGTGCCACATCCGGTCGAAGCGCTCCGGGTCGGGCGTGGGCGCGGCGATGGCGTCGCGCGCCCAATCCTGTTGCGGCACGGTCGCTGTCGGCTTGCCGAGTAGATCGACGGCGAACGACGAGAAGTCGCGGATGATCGTGTCGAAGATCTGCGCGACGGCATCGTCGTCGAGCCCGGTGAGCTCGGCCTGCTCCAGGATCAACTGGCCGTAAGCGATGAGCGAGAAGATCTGGCCGACGGTGAGCAGGAAATCGAGGTCCTTCTGCTGTTCGGCGTCGGGCCCGGCGGTCATCAGGAAGTCGGCGAACTTGCGGGCTTGACCGTAGAAGGTGGCCACGTTGTCGACGCGCGAGAACCGCTCGAAGGCCGGCTTCCAATCCGCGAACTGCACGCGCCCGGCGCCGCGGGTCGGGCCCTGGGCGAAGAAGAACTCGTCGTCGACGGCATCGAGCCGGGTGCCGATCTCGGGGTATTCAGCCGGGTTGAGCATGTAGTTCGGCATGAACTTCAGGACCAAGCCGACGTTGACGTGGACCGTGCCCTCCAGGCGCGGATAAGCGCCGATGATGTTGGCGAAGTGCCGGAACATCGTGTACTTCTCGTAGCCCTTCGCGGCGATGACGTCGTGCAGCAGGTTGATCACCCGCTCGCCCTCCATCGTGACTTTGGACTTGGTCAGCGGATTGAAGAGCAGGTAGCGACGGTCCTCGAGGCTCGCGCTGCGGAAGTAGTCGACGCTGCGCTGGCTGAACAGTTTCATCGCGAGGATCCGCGCGTACGCCTCGACGAAGTTGGCTCGCACATGGGAGAAGTCGGTGACGCGGTTGCCGTAGAGGATCCGGTTGTCGGCGTGGGTGATCGCCTCGTAGAACGAGTGCTCGGACATGCCGATCGCGCCGCTGCACAGGTTGAACTTCCCGACGTTGACGGTGTTGAGCGCTGCGGCAAACGCCTCGACGCCGGTGTGCAGGATGTCCTCGTCGCGGACCGGGTAGTCGTGGAGCGCGAATGTCGACACGTACAGCTGCATGTGCACGACGTTGTCGATGAGCTCATACTCCGGTCGGCGGCTGTCGGCGACGAAGAACGTGTAGTTGGCGCCGGCGTCCTCGCCAAGCTCGGCGCCCTCACCGAACTTGCCGAACACCGACACCATGCTCGCCACGTTGCCGTTGCCG
>CAZVVS010000185.1:0-9628 GCA_964630585.1 uncultured Gordonia sp. | reverse complement strand
ATCGTGCGCGAACTCGTCGCGGCGGCCACCGGGCGCAGCATCCGCGACATCGCCGCCGACGAGTTCCTCGCCCCGTTCCGCTACCGGTGGAACAACTTCGGCGTCGATGAATCCGACGTCCCCCTCGTCGCACCGAGCCATGCCACCGGCTCGGCTAGCCCTGGTCTGCTCGACGCAGGATTCCGCAAAGCCGTCGGCGGGTCGATGGAGGAGATCATCCCGATCTCCAACCGCCCCGAATACCTGACCGACGTCATCCCGTCGTCGAACCTGGTGTCCACCGCTTTCGAGCTGTCCAAATTCGCGGAGTTCCTCCGACTCGGCGGCTCGCTCGACGGTCACCGCGTCCTCGCGCCGGGGACGATTTCCAAGGCCGTCGAGCAGCGACGGCGCCTGCGGCCCGACATCGCCACCGGCGGTGCTCCGATCCGTTGGGGCACCGGGTTCATGCTGGGCTCCAAGCGATTCGGCCCCTTCGGTACCGACGCCGAGCACGCCTTCGGCAACACCGGTCTCACCCAGGTCGCGATCTGGTCGGACCCGTCGCGCGACATGGCCGTCGGGATCATCAGCAGCGGCAAGCCGGTCAGCGGTCACGACGGCAAGCACTACGCGACCTTGGCGTCGACGATCAACCGAGCGTTGAAGTAGTGGTTCGGTGAGCCGGCACAACGGCTACCGGAACCGACAACAGCTACCGTTGCGACCGTAGCTCTTGTCAGAACCTGTAGCCGTTGTGCGCCCTAGCCGGCCTTTGCCTCGACGATGGCGGCGCGGACGGCCTCGTAGCAACCGGCCGGTTCAGGCCCCAGGCCAACGAAGAACGTGCCCGGGGCGTTGTGGTCGCCGGGGAATCCGGACACCGAGAACCCTTGATCCACCGACGGGTCCAGGTGCGGACCCGGTGAGACCGACGCCCCGATCAGAGGCAGCGAGAGTGATGCGACGCCGCGCTTGTCCCCCGCGGTGACGATGACGAGGTGCTTGTCCAGGAGGATGACCGCGACGTCATGGGAGGTGTCGGGATCGGCGGAGTTCGCCCGTCGGCCCAGTGCGCGCCCGAGGACCGATGTCGCCGGCATATTCTCGCTGTGCGTCAGCCAGAGGCGCACCGAATCGTCGACGGTGAGCTGGTTCCGCTCGGCAAACGCGGCGAGTTCGGCGCGCACGGGATCGGGGAGCTCGTCGAGCGCCACAGCCCTGGTCGAGCGGCGGTACATCGGTTTCACGGGCCAACCCTAACCCGGCCCGCACATTAGCTACCGGTCCCGACAGAAGCTACGGTTGCGACCGTAGCTGTTGGGAGGAGTTGTAGCCGCTATGGCACTACAGCAGCCTCGCACGCGCCAACGCGTTCGTCAGCCGGGGAAGCATGCGCCCACCCCGCAGGTCGTCCCAATCCCAGCGGACCACGTCGCGTCCCGTCGACCGGATAGCGTTCTCCCGGTTCTTCTCCCTGATCACCGCCGCGGCAATGTCCTCCCCAGGACGCCGGTGGTCGAGGTATTTGCCCTCGCCGTCGAACTCGCCATTGACCAGACAGTCGAAATCGAAGTCGAGGAAGTACTGCTTGCCCTCCACCCAGAGCTCCCGTTGGAGGACGGGTATCAGCAGCTTCGCGCCGATCATCTGTGCGCGGCTCCACGACTCGCCAGGGTTCGCGGACTCGCCGTCGGCCAACTCCAGGGCGCGGCGAGCGATCCGGATTCCCCGACACCGGCGTGCCGCGCACATCTGCGCAATCCGCTCCCGGCTACCGCCGGCCCGCAATGCCGAATCCATAATGGTCAACGCGGCCGGAAACCGACTCGTACAGGCCAGATCGACCGCCGTGCGCTCGAGCCCGGTCACCGCGACACCGTCGACGGCGGTGATCTCGTCGTCTGCAAGCGGCCCCGCGTGCAGGTGGCGCACTCCCCTGACGTTTCCGTTCACCCGCGCACTTGTCAGGTGCACACGCCGGAGATCGGGGCCGAGCATCGCCAGTCCGAGGACCGCGGCCGCCGACTGATGACTCAGCACGACGTCGGGGCCGGATTTGGTCGCGACGGCGATCGCCATCAGCCGGTGTCGCTGCGCCGGGTGCAAGCGCCGGGTATCGACGCGCGTATAGCACCCGGGGGCGAGCCGCTCGAGTCTGGCAAGGTCGCGGTCGGTCAACCCCGCGGTTAGGGCGTCGGCGCGGTAGACGATGGCGTTGGTGGCGGGAGGGTTCATGTCTCCTTAGACGCACGCCGGGGCGTTTTGGCTCCCTGCGCCCCTCTCCCCGTCCACAACCGCTACCTGTCCCCACAACACCTACGGTTGCACCGGTAGCTGTTGCAAGAAGCTGTAGCCGTTGTGCGCTACATCGGTTCGTAGACGACGAGCGCGATCTCCTCCGGGTCGATGGCATTCTCGTGTGGCGCGCCCTCGAAGCGGAATCCGGCCAACTCGGCCAGGGCGCATTCCACCAGCTCGGTCAGCTCGACCTCGGGCGTGAACTCGTCGACGTCAGCGGGATCGACCCTGGCACCCGCTTCGAACGGCAACGGTGTCCCGAGATCCTCAAGGATCTCGCCGTCCCCACCACCGATCGCCCTGATCAGATTGCCGTCACCGTCCCACCATGCGAATGCCCCCAGGCCCACCATGCTGTGCAAGGCGAACAGGAATGTTTGTCGTCCCGCGGCCGCGGAGAGGAAGACGCGGTCCAGATCCGCGAGCCGACGCGCGATGACCGATTCGGCGGCGATGATCGTCGTCGAGCCGTACACCCCGATCGCCACCCGGCCGTCGCGCGGATCGGCGTGCTGGACCAGATTCGAGGTCCCCACCCGGCGCACCGGCCCGAAGATGCCGCGCGCCAACCGATCCGCTGCTTCGGTATCCAGCGGCGGACGGGAGCGCAGCGCCGACGCAGGCGGATTGTCGCTCTGAATCAGGAACCAACACTTCATACCCATGCCGGAGAGGCTGCCACATCGTTGGCAGGGACCTGTGACTCTGTGCCGCGACCACGATCGTCGGGGCCGATACGCTCAAGGGCATGGCAGACAAGACAGCAATCATCACCGGCGGCGCGCGCGGCATGGGCCTGGCGACGGCCAAGATCATGGCCGGCGACCACCACATCGTCCTTACCGACGTCGACGGCGAAGCGCTCGCCAGCGCCGTCGCAGAGATCGAATCCGACGGCGGCACCGCGGAATACGTCGTCGCCGACATCACCGACCGCACCGAGGTCGACGCGGTGTTCGCCGCGGGAACAAAGGCGGGCGGCCTGCGCGCCGTCGTCCACGCCGCCGGAGTCAGCCCACGGATGGGTTCGGCGGAGAAGATCATCGAGATCAACGCCGTCGGGACGATCAACGTCGTCGAGGCCGCACTGGCCGTCGCCGACGAGGGGTTCGCCGTCGTCAACGTCGCCTCGATCGCCGCCGTGATGGTCCCCGGGTTCATGATCCCCAAGCGGGCGTTCCGCTACGCACGCACCGACCTCGACAAGTTCCGTGAGAAGCTCGTCGCCGCGTCGAACCGCACCGGGAAGAAGGTGGCACCCAAGCAGGCCTATCCGATCTCGAAGGCCTTCGTCATCTGGTACTCCGCCGAGATGGCCGCGGCATTCGGCGCGTCGGGCGCACGCATCCTGTCGGTGTCGCCCGGGTCCTTCGACACCGAGATGGGCCGGCTGGAGGAGTCGGGTGGGTCGGGCCAGCTGACCCAGTTCGCCGCGCTCAAGCGCTTCGGCCGGCCCGAGGAGATCGCCGAACTCCTCGCTTTTTGCGCCAGCACCAAGCCCGGCTACCTCACCGGCGTCGACATCCTGTGCGACGGCGGCACCAAGGCCGGGATGGGCCTCAAGGAGATGATCACCCTCGCCCGCGGGGCGTGAGTCGCGCGGCACAATGTGCCGTCTAGCGTCGACACCATGGAAGACCGTGGACCAGTTTTCGACGACGTGCGCATCGGGCGTCCCGCGACCGGGGCGCTGATCGACGCCGGCTATCGCTCGCTCGCCGACCTGCCCGACGACCTCGACGAGCTGCTCGTGCTGCACGGTGTCGGGCCGTCGGCGGTGCGACGGCTTCGGGAAGCGCGCCAGGGCTGACCCGCGCCAGAATTCCCGTTGTCCGCGACGCGCACCGCGGCTAACCTTGATGTAGCAGACTGCTACAGGAGGTTCTCATGGCTACCGCTGACCGCGTGACCCGTTTCTCCGGCGAGCTGTTCGACGAGGCCGTCAGGGCCGGTGCGCGTGAGAACCGCTCCGCCCGCCAACAGTTGGAACACTGGGCTCGCCTCGGCCAGTCCGTTTCGGATCAGACCAGCGCGGCCCGCAGCCGCGTCGAGGCAGCGCTCGCCGGCAGACTCGCGAGCGAGGACTTGACCACCGAAGAAGCAGTGGTCTTCGACGCCGAGATCGCCACGCTGATCAAAACCAAGCTGCCGACGATCAACCACGTCGACGAGCGCGCAGCCGCAGGCTACTCGTCCGTCATACTTCAGGACGGGGTTCTGATCGAGTGCCTGCCCGACGGCTCGCGTCGTCCACTCGTCGATGAGTAGTCCTCGCCTGGACTTAGTCGCCGGTTGCAATGGCGCGGGAAAGTCGACCTTGATCCGCACCCTCTTGCAGCCTGCGCTGCCCGGCTCGGCCTATGTGAACGCCGACGACATCGCCCGCTCGAAGTGGCCCGGCGACGAGGAGGCGAAGTCCTACGAAGCTGCCCGCCTCGCAGACCAGGCACGGGCAACCCTGATTGAGCACGGACACCCGTTCATCACCGAAACCGTGTTCTCCCACCCCTCGAAACTGGAACTCATAGACCAGGCCACGACGCGCGGGTTCCGGGTTGTGCTCCACGTCGTCATGGTCCCCGAGGATGTTGCCGTCCGTCGCGTTCGGTCGCGCGTCCTCTCGGGTGGCCACTCGGTTCCCGACGACAAGATCCGCGCCCGATACCAACGCGTATGGCCGTTGCTCGCAGCCGCGGTCGATCGCAGCCGTCAGGCGTTTGTGTACGACAACAGCGATGAGCAGACCGTTCTGATCGCCGAGTTTGAACAGGGCATCGCCACATCCGCGACCTGGCCGTCATGGACACCTGCGGCGATCAGCGCGTTGTCGCCTCCGCCATAACGGTCCGCTCACCACCGCGTTTCCAACGCGACAGGCCGGTCCCGAGCATCGACCCAAAGGCCCAAAGTCCCGACCTCTTCGGACCGCTGACCCTCGATGGCAGCATCGGAACCATGGCACAAACCGAGCTCCGCAGCGCGGTCGCACAGTCGATGAAGATGTACGACGAGGAGGTCGGCGATCCGACCACGGCCATCTATCGACGGTTCTTCGCCGCCAACCCCGATGCCGAGGAGCTCTTCGGCGCCGGCGGCGACGAACCCACCGAGCGGCGGATGATGGCCGGCATCTTCGGTCTGCTCCTCGACATCGCCGACGGAACACTAGACCCGGAGTACAGCGCAGCGTGGGTGAACGACCACACCTCCTGGGAGGTGACCCGGACAATGGTCGAATCAATGTTCACCTGCATCGTCGACGAGTTCCGCGACGGGCTCGGGGAGTCCTGGGACTCACAGATGGAGGCGGACTGGAGCGAGGTGCTCGACCGGTGGGCCACCGTTGTGCGGGCACAGCTCGACAAGAATGGCGTTTGACCGCTCTCCACTGTCCGACGCTGCGATGCCACAACAACCCGGACCCGCGTTTCCAACTTGGCAAGTCGGCTTCCAACAGCGGCGCGAGTCGTAGAGCTCCTCGCCGTGTTGGATTTGCGAACCAGACCACCCCGGCGAGCCGATTCGTCACGGTTCGGTCTCGGAAGGGCGACAATGGTTCTCGCGTCACCTCGACCGAAGGGGTTCGTCATGCGTCTTCCGCCCGTGCTCCGCAAGCTCGCGCTGACCGCCTCGGTCCTGGCGGCTCTCGGCGTCGTCCACACTGGAGTCGTCCAGGCCGGCGGCGCCAATGCGGTGCCAACCCCGCCACTCAAGTACGGCGGCGGCTGCATTCTCTATCCACACAACCGCGCGGCGACCGTCGACTCGCTCCGCTTCCGCTGCAACGGGGCCCAGCAGGACCGGATCTACCTGCGCGCCCAAGCGGGCGCAGTGCCGATGGGCCCGAAGAACGGGTGGGTGATCCGGCCGCCCCTGTTGCCGGAGATCGCGTCGGGTATCTGGATGGGCAAGACGTTTCGGACCGGCCCCAACGGCGGCGCCCTGATGAACCTGATCACGGGCGCGCGGATCGAGGGGTTTCCTGCCTACGTCTACCAGGGCCGGTCCCGCATCGACGGCAAGCCCTCGTGGGTGTTCAACTACACCCCGTCGCTGGTGCTACCGGTCTACGACGAGGTCCGCGAGGTGACACCCGGGGTGTGGATGGGCTTCAACTGGTGGCAAGGCATCTTCAACCAGCCTCAGCTACTCGGTTTCGCGCTGGCCTGAGCCCCCCGGATCACGCGTCGTAGCAGCACCCCGGCACGACCTGCGCCGCAAAGAACGACTCGGAACCGTCGCACAGCAGAGCCTGGGCGACCGGACCTGCGACGACGATCGCTGACGACGGTGCGCGCAGCGCCCACGCCTTGATCCGATCGACGAATGCGACGACGGTCTCGCCGCTGTGCGGGCGCGCCGCGGGATCGCCGAACCAAGCCCCGAGTTCGGAGCCCGGGATCTCCTCGGGCAGTCGTCCCGCCCATTTCCCGACGTCGAGACTGACCAACTCGGCGTCGACGATGACCGTCGACGACACGAGCGCCGCCGTCTCGCGGACCGCCAGTTCGGGACCGCAGATCACCGAGGTGAATCCAAGACCCAACGCTGCGACGTCGGAGCGGCCACGATCGTCGAGCCCGACGTCGGACTCGCCGAAGCGCACCAGGTGGTTGGGCCCGGTGCGCCCGGCGACGACGATTCGCCGATGTGTCGACGACGGTCCGATCAGCGACGAGGTCCGATCAGTGCGCCGACGCGACGAGCTCACCGGCGGCATCGGCAGTGCGTCGGCCGATCGCCGAGATCGCAGCCGCGAACACCAGCGTCAACACGGTCCACAGCACGACCTGGTTGGCGATCGCGTAGACCCGGAAGTCACCGATCACCCCACCGGGGAATCCGGGGAACACGATCGCGCCCTGGTCGTTCTTCAGCGGCTCGGGCACCTCGTGGAACTCCGGCAGCAGCACCTTGGCAATCGCGATCACCACGAGGTAGGCGATCCCGGCAACCGTCGTCGAAGCGAGGCCGCCGAGGCGGTCGCGCAACTGCAACGCCACCACGACGGCGATGACCATCGCGATCACCGAAACCAGTGTGATGGTCAGGTACGCCCCCGACCGTTCTCCGATGGTGTCGTCGTTGCCGACGGCCGGTGGGTTCGCCGGGTAGACGAAGAACGGCACACCGAAAGCGGCGATGAAGCCCAGCAGGCCGACGACCGCAGTCACCGCCCGCGGATCCGTGGCCGGCCAGCGCCGCCCGACGTAGGCCCACAGCACTGTGAATGCGACGGCGAAGAAGACGCCCATCGAGAGGGCGAACACGACGGTGCCGACGCCGGCGCCGATGTTCTCCTGGACCGAGCGGGTGAAGACCTCGGCGCCCTCGCCGTGGTGGCCGTGGCCCGACGCGGCTTCCAGCGCCTCTTCCGCCGCACCGCGGCCCTCTTCGTATCCGATTGCCTTGGCGACCTGCGGCTCGATGAAGATCCGCGCGAAAATGAACGAGATGATTCCGGCGATGAGGCCAGCACAAAGCCCCGCGCCGATGAACTTGCGCTCCATGGTTGCTTCCGTCCCCTTATTCAGTGGCAGGGGAAGCCGAGGAAGTGCCGCGAGTCATGGATGAACTCGTGGATGTGGGTGTCGGACCCGAACACCGAGACGGCGCCCTGGTCGTAGCCCAGGAAGTAGTAGGCCAGCGCGGCGAGCAGCACGGCCGCAGTCAGCGTCAGCGCGGCGCTCAACGCGGTCAGGTTGGGCACGGGTACGGCGAGCGCGCGCTTGGCGGCTGTCACCTGAGTCATATCGGGTCCTTTCGTCGGCGGATCTCGCGTCCGCGTTCTGTGCGTCCGTCAGCGCGGTGTCCTGACTCGGCGTCGGCGGGAAACCGGCGACTCACAGTGGCGCGACCGTCCCGGACTCGCACCGGGTTCCCCGCTTCTGCTGACCTGATCACTGTAGCCCCCGACGGTCCTGCAGGTTAGACGTCATGCGCATCGCGCGCTCACGGTGTTGTCCGCTTCAACGTCACACGCCTCTCTGTCAGAGGAGTCGGGAAGAATGGACCCGTGCCCGCCACCGATGCGCTCGCCCGTTTCTCGGCACCCACCCGCGAGTGGTTCCTCGGCTCGTTCGCGGCGCCGACGCCCGCCCAGGTGGGTGCGTGGGATTCGATCGCCGACGGAGAGCACACGCTGGTCATCGCCCCGACCGGCTCGGGCAAGACGCTGTCGGCATTTCTGTGGGCCATCGACCGACTCTCGACCGCGCCGCCGTCGAACCGACCGCGCCTAACCCGGGTCGTGTACGTGTCGCCGTTGAAGGCGCTGGCCGTCGACGTCGAACGGAACCTGCGCGCACCGCTCGCGGGTATCGCGGCCGCCACAGTCGCCGCGGGCGGCCCGGCGCCGCAGGTCACCGTCGGTATCCGGTCCGGCGACACCCCGGCCGCTGCCCGGCGCCAGCTCGTTCGTACCCCGCCCGACATCCTGATCACCACCCCCGAGTCGCTGTATCTGATGCTGACCAGTTCCGCGCGCGAGACGCTGTCGCAGGTCGAGACCGTCATCGTCGACGAGGTGCACGCCGTCGCGGGAACCAAGCGCGGCACCCACCTGGCGCTGTCGCTGGAACGCCTCGACGCACGTCTCGCCAAGCCCGCGCAGCGGATCGGCCTGTCCGCGACCGTCCGCCCTCCGGAGGCGGTCGCCGATTTCCTCGGCGGCGCGGCGGGCTGCCGCATCGTGAACCCGCCCGCGGCGAAGACCTTCGAACTGCGCATCGACGTTCCGGTCGAGGACATGGCGAACATCCCGGCCAGCGCCGGGAGCGAAGCGAGCGGGCCGAACCTGTCTCGCGACGAACTCTCTCCTTCCGGCGATGACGCCCTGTCCCCGACCGCCGGCTCGATCTGGCCGGCAATCGAGCGGTCCATCGCCGACGAGATCCTGGCCAACCGTGCGACGATCGTCTTCGCCAACTCCCGCCGGCTCGCCGAGCGGCTCACTGCGGCTCTCAACGAGCTGTATGCCCGCCGGTTGGGCTACGAGGCCGGGGACACACGCAACTACCAGAACCCCGGCGGCAACCCGTCGGCCGTAACCACCGCCGATACGCCCGCGATCCCGATCGACGCCCCGGTCCTTGCCCGCGCCCACCACGGCTCTGTCAGCAAGGAGCAGCGCGCGCAGATCGAGGACGACCTCAAAACCGGGCACCTGCGCTGCGTCGTCGCGACCAGTTCGCTGGAGTTGGGCATCGACATGGGTGCGGTCGACCTGGTCGTCCAGGTGGAGTCGCCGCCCTCGGTGGCCAGCGGCCTGCAGCGGGTGGGGCGCGCCGGGCACCAGGTCGGCGAGGTCAGCCGCGGCATCCTCTACCCCAAGCACCGCACCGACCTC
>CAZVVS010000184.1:0-9654 GCA_964630585.1 uncultured Gordonia sp. | reverse complement strand
GGTACCGGTGCGGTCCGTGTCCCGGGGGCGGGCATGGCCCGCCGTAGCCGACGGTGCCGAAGTCGTTGACCACCTGCAGGGCACCGCCTGGCAGACCCGGACCGCTGCCGGCGCCGCCGGCGAGCTCGTTGGTGCCGGCGGGGAGGTTGAGGAGGATCCAGTGCCAGAATCCGCTGCCGGTGGGGGCATCGGGGTCGTAGCAGGTCACTGCGAAGCTGCGGGTCCCGTCGGGGGCGCCGCTCCAGGACAGGGCCGGGGAGTGGTTGCCGCCGGAGCAGCCGAACCCGAAGGTGTCGGCGAGCAGGTGGTCGATGGCGAGGTGGTCGCCGTCGGAGAAGTCGGTGCTGTTCACGGTGAAGGTCATGGTTCGGTCCTCGTCGGTCTCGGGTCTGGGTCGGCTGGCCGAGGTCGGCTCACTGGGGCCGTGCATCGAGGATCGGTGACCGGGCGGCCGGGAACCTCCCCCATGTGGCGGATGTTCGTGGTCGGGCTCGACGACACGATGTCGAGCGGTGGGGGCGATGGCGTTGAGCGGACCGAGAAGAGAGGTCGACGTGTCCTGCTGGCGGGGTGGCGGGCGCTGGCGAGACGACGCTCGCTCCTGAAGGGCATGACGGTGGTCGACGAGTGTGTGTCAGCCGACTGGCAGCGCCCCGCACATCGATCCCCGCCTCGTGGCGTACTGGGCGGATCGGTTCGAACGCCCGGATGCCGAGGAGCTCTCGCCCCATGACATGCCCACCGTCGGCCCATCGGCCGGCGAGCGCCTGTCGCGAGACCGAGCTCCCCCAGCTGGCGGATGTTCGAAGCCGGTGCTGGCCGGAGGCTTCGGGACATGCGACGACTACTTATGTCCGGCGTTGCCGCCTTGGTGGTCACCGGCGCAAGTTGTGCTTCGGCCGACGCGGGCACGGGGGCGACGAGCCCGCCCACAGGAACGACGCTGGTGCACGCGGCTGCGTCCACCGGTGCGTTGCCGGCCGGTGGCCACGGTTCGGAGGGGTCAGGGTGAACCCCGACAACGCTGATCCCGGCGACGACCGGTCCGTCTCGTTCGACTTCGACGGAGTGCGGGTGGGGGTGGCGACCGATGAGCGGGGACCGACCGGCTGCACCGCCGTGACGCTCGATCGACCCGCGGCGATCGAGTTGGACGTGCGGGGCGGCGCGCCGGTGCTGATGAACCCCGAACTGCCGCGGGCCGAGGCGATCTGCCTGGCCGGCGGCTCGGCCCTGGGTGTCGCGGCCGCGGCAGGGGTCGCCGACGAGCTGTACGTCCGACGGGATTGCGATCCGCTCCGGTTCCCTCTCGTGATGGGCGGCGCGATCTACGACTTCGCCGAACCGGGCCGGACGGGCCGGTACCCCGACTGGGAGCTGGGACGCGCTGCGCTCGTCGGGGCACGAGCGGGCATCGTCCCCGTCGGTCGGGTGGGCGCCGGTCGTGCGGCGCGCTGCGGCAAGCTCGGCCGGGACGGCTGGTCCGAACCGGGCGGCCAGGGCGCAGCATTCGGCACGTTCGGGGGCGCTCGGATCCTGGTGCTCGTCGTGGTCAACTCGCTCGGCGTGATCGTCGACCGTCACGGCGCCGTCGTGCGAGGCAACCGGGACCCCGTCTCGGGGCACCGCAGCCCCATGACCCCGGAGGACATGGTGCACGGTCAACGGCGCCAGATCGAGCTCTTCGGCTCGGCCGGGACCGCGACCGCCACGACCCTCACGGTGGTGGTGACCGACGCGCGTCTCGGCGGCCGGGATCGCCGGAGCCTCGCCCGTCAGATCCACGCCTCGATGGCCCGAGCCATCCACCCGTTCCACTGCTCGCTCGACGGCGACGCGTTGTGGTTCGCGACGACCAACCAGGTCGTGGCCGACGCAACGGCGACCGCTCTGGGCACCGTGGCATCCGAACTGGCGTGGGACGCCGTGCTGAGCGCCGTCGACGCCGGGAACCGCTGATGCTCGCCGACGACCAGGTCGACTCGACCGACGTGCGGTGTGATGCCATGTTGAGCCCGTCCCGATCTGTGGGCGCTGGGCGAGCGCAGCGCGAGGTGGACGATCATGGCCCGATGCAGACGGCGTCCCCTTCGATGCCAGCGGGGATCGTCGCGTTCGTTCTCACCGACCTCGAGGGATCGACCGGGCGGTGGGAGCGCGCCCCTGCTGCGATGGCCGACGACCTGGCGCGGCACCTCAGCATCGTCGACGAGGTGTGCGAGCGCTGGGCCGGTTGGCGCGCACCGGAGCAGGGCGCTGGTGACAGCACGGTCTCCGCCTTCGCCCGGGCATCGGACGCGCTGGCGGCCGCTGTCGATCTGCAACAGGTGATGTGCTCCGAGGTCTGGGCGGGACCCGAACCGCTTCTAGCCCGGGTCGCCGTCCACGCCGGCGAGGTGCACCTCGACGACACCGGCCGCTACCAGGGTCCGACCATGAACCGCGCCGGCCGTCTCCTCCAGGCCGGCCACGGCGGTCAGATCCTCGCGTCCTCGACCGCCGTCGAACTGGGACGTGCCGGTCTCCGCGATGGTGTTGAACTGATCGACCTCGGCCCGCACCGCCTCCGAGGTATCGACGAGCCCGTCGGCATCGTCCAGGTCACACCCGGCAGCCACCGGAAGACCTTCCCACCCCTCCGGACGGTGGGCACCGCCGCCGCGACGCTCCCACACCCCGACTCGTCGCTCGTCGGTCGTGCCCATGACCTTCGCGCCCTCGCGGAACTGTTGGACCAGCACCGCGTCCTCTCCGTCGTCGGGGCCGGCGGGTGCGGCAAGACCCGCCTGGCCATCGAGCTCGCCCACGAGACCATCGGTCGGTTCGCTCACGGCGCGGCGTGGGTCGACCTGGCCGCGGTGAGCGGCCCCGACGCCGTCGTCGATGCCGTCGCCGCGGGGGTTGGACTGCACACCACCGCCGAGCTCACGACGGATCGCATCGTCGGGCACCTCGCGCCCCGCGCACTGCTGCTCCTGGTCGACAACTGCGAGCACGTCATCGACGCCGCCGCCGCGACGATCGCGGCGATCCAGGCCGGATGCCCCGCCGTGCGCATCGTCGCGACCAGCCGCGAGCCGCTGGCCTTGCGCGACGAGGTCGTGTGGCGTGTGCCGTCGCTCGGGACACCGCTCGCCACCGACGGCGCTGACCTGCTCGACAGCGACGCCGGCCGGCTCCTCGTCGAGCGGATCCGGCGCGTCCGACCCGACTACGAGCCCGATGGCGACGACTGCGGGGCGCTCGCCGAGGTGTGCCGACGTCTCGACGGCATCCCGCTCGCACTCGAGCTCGCAGCCGCCCGCACCGCGACGATCCCACCACCGGAGCTGGCGGAGCGCCTCACGGAACGCTTCGCTCTGCTGGCTGGCGGCTCTCGGGACTCCGTCGCTCGGCAGCGCACCATCGAGGCGTCGGTCGCGTGGAGCTACCAGCTCCTCGATCCAAGCGAGCAGCGCGTGTTCCGTTGGCTCTCTGCGTTTGCCGGGACCTTCCCGATGAGCGCGGCGGCGGCGTTGCTCGTCGACGAGCCCGACGTCGAGGATGTCATCGATCGGTTGCAGCGCTGCTCCCTGCTGGTGGACCGCCCTGGCCCGGTGCGACGAATCCACCTGCTCGAACCAGTCCGCTGGTTCGCTCGGGAACGGCTCATCGACGCCGGCGAAGCCGACGACGCGCTCGGTCGGCACCTCGACTGGTGCATCGCCACGGCCATCACCAACGGTGCCGCGCTCGAAGAACCCGAGGTGCTGGCCGCCCTCACGCAACTCGACCTCGACCTCGACAACTTCCGTGCCGCCATGGACTGGGCTCTGACCCACGGGCGGCCCGCCGACGCCGCCCGCATCGTCGCCGCCACGCCTTGGTTCTGGATCTGGCGGGGCCGGGCCCTCGAGGCACGGCGCTGGCTACACCGCAGCGGTGACGACATCGATCGACTGCTCACGACCGGCGAGCAGATCCGACTCCTGTGGGCCCGTGCGTCGTTGGGGATCAACACCACGTCCCCCGGCTGGCGCGACGCAGCGAGCGACGGCATCGCTCTGGCGCGCACCCAGGGCGACACCCGCTGGGAGGCCCGGTTCCAGGTGTTGGTCAGCCAGGCCCAGGCGTTCAACGACCCGCACACCGTGCTCGCCCAGGCCGAGGCCCAACGAGAGCGCTGCATCGCGGCTGGCGAACGGTTCTGGGCCGCCACCAGCCTCGTGAGCGAGTCGCTCGCCCAGATCACCCTCGGACGCTTCGACCTCGCCCAACCCCTGCTGGACCAGCTGCGCGTCGAGGCGCAGGCTCTGGAACACCCGCAGCTGCTCGCCGACGAGATCGCACGCCGCGCCCTGGTCGACCGCCGATTCGGCCGCTACGACGACGTCCATGCCGCATCGAGGCGGATCGGCCAGGTGACCGCGCCGCTGACCGAGTTGAACGCCCAAGCCCTCGTCCACGCCCAGGCAGCGCTGGTGGACGTCGCCCAGGGGCACGCTGCCGAGGTTCTCGACGCGATGGAGGCGCTGATGCGTCGACACGTCGACGCCGGCGAGTACGGGTACATCCCCTCCATCGCACTGCCGATCATCGACGCGCTGATCGACCTCGGTCGTGGAAGGGAAGCGGTCGATCGGTTCGAGCCCTTCTGGGAGTCGTTCCGCCAGTCGATCTCGTGGCGACTCCGCATGGGCAACGCCCGCGCGCTCGCGCTCTACTCCGGCGGCGACTCCGACACCGCCCGGTCGGCTCTCGACGATGTCCTCCGCGAGGCCCGAGACGCACCCAACGAACACGAGGTCGCCAACGCCGAACGCCTCCTCGCCGCGATCGACCGGGACGCACAGCGCTTCGCGAACGCCGAGGACCGGCTGCACCGGGCCCTCGAGATCCAAGCCCGGCTCGGCTACCCGCAGTACATCGCCGACGTGCTCGAGGAGCTCGCCGGCATCGATCTCGACCACGACCGACCCACCCCCGCCGCCGTGCTCCTCGGGGCGGCATCCTCCGTCCGCGACGCCTCGGGTGTCGTCCGCCGGATCGGCCGACAACACGCCTACGAAGGTGACATCGACCGGCTCCGTGACTCCCTCGACGAGCCGGAGCTCGCCGTGGCGTGGGCGAAGGGACGGGCGCTGTCGATGGCGGACGCCGTCGATCTGGCCCGACGCGGTCGCGGCGAACGACGACGACCGGCCATGGGGTGGGACAGTCTCACCGTCACTGAAGCCAAGGTCGCCGCGCTCGTCGCCGAAGGCCGCACCAACCCCGAGATCGCGGACACACTCATCATGGGTCGGGCAACGGTCAAGACCCACGTCAGCAACATCCTCCGCAAGCTCGGCCTGACCAACCGCACCCAAGTCGCGACAGCTATGGCCCGACGATGACCCACGTGCGACGGCGCGCGGACTGCCAACCAATTGCGTCCCTGATGGGGCCGGCTCCGAGGACTGCGTCGAGATGCTGGGCAGCGTCTCGGCAACGAGGCGAACAAGAGCGGCTCTGGGTCAGGCTCAGGATCGTCCCAAGGTCCATCCATCTCGCGCACGGCCCGATGACATGTTCGGCTTACGAGGAACGGGTCCGACGTCCTGCACGCTCGGCGAACTCGTCGAGCGCGGCGAGCACCTCTGGAGCGGCCCACTTGCGGTTGCGGTAGTTGCCGGACACCTTGGTGAGGATGCCCTGCTCCGCGAGGTGGTCGATCGCCGTGTTCGCGTTCGTGGCGGCGACCCCGAGCTCACGCTGCACGAGCGGCGAGTCGACCACGGGTTGACGGACCAACAGATCGGCGAGCCGGTGAGCGGCGGCGTCGCGGCGAACGGTGATCCGCTCGTTCCAGCCGTCGCGGATGGCGCTGAGGTCGGACGCGAGCGTCCGCCCGTTGTCGACCGCGCGGAACGACGCCTCGGCGATCAGTTCGATGATCGCGGTGGGGTTGCCTTCGCGGTAGGCGGTGAGCGAGGCGAAGTACGCGTCGATGTCGGTGAGCAGCCCGGCCGAGACGGGCACGGTCACCGTGCGGGTGAGCCGCTTGGCCCGGAGCAACGAGTGGATGAGCGCACGTCCGGTTCGGCCGTTGCCGTCGGGGAAGGGATGGATGGTCTCGAACTGGGCGTGCGCGACGGTCGCCTGCACCAACGCCGGGATGTCGCCGCGGTGCATGAAGGCGACGAGATCACCCATCGCCTCGGGAACGCGCTCGTGACGAGGGGGGACGAACAGCGCGCCGTGCGGCCCGTAGTTGCTGCCGCCCACCCAGACCTGTCCGTCACGCCAGTGGCCGACCCACTCGGGATGCGACGGCCCGATGAGCGTCTCGTGCATGTCGAGGATCGCTTGCTCGTCGAGGTCGTCGGCGAGGGCCAACGCGGCCTGCATGGCTCGGGTGTTCGCCACGATGATGCCGGCGTTGTGCTTCGTGGGATCGCCCAGCTCGGCGAGCGCGATCGCCTTGGCCGACGCGGAGAGGTTCTCGATCTTCGACGAGGCTGCGGATTCCGAGCGCAGAAGCAGCGGAGCGTACGGGGCGATGTCGGCGCCGAGCTCGGCGTCGAAGCGGGCGATCTCGGTCGACGCCTCGTCGGTGAGCGCCAGCGTCTCGCCGGTGAGAGGGACGTCGAGCCCGGCGATGGCCGGTGGGATCGCGGCGTCGTAGGGGCCCGAGTGCGCAGCCCGTCGGCCGCGCGGGATCGTGACATCGTCGGTGAGCGACCACGGCACCGACTCGTAGGTCAGCGCAGGCCAGGGAGCCCCTCGATCGTTGGTATCGGCGCCGGAATCCGTCATCACCCAGGAACATTAGTAGCACTTAGATCAGAACTGATACTAACGAGCGGCTCTGGACGGCAGGAGGTCGTCGTGGCCGGCGTGGTGGATGCCTCTTGACCTTCGAGCCGCGTGCCGACCTCACGGTCCCTCCAGCGGCCGCCATCGGGGTGGCCGAGCCCGAGAGGAACCATGACCACCACATCCGCCGAAGTCTCTGACTCCACCTCGTGCGCGGTTGACCGTACGTGCCCACCCGAGGCCGAGTGCGGTTGTGGCAGCCCTCCGGCCGGAGCGGTTCTCGTGACGGCGGTCGTCGGCACCGTCACGTTGCGCCGTCGGGGCGGCTCGGCGTGCTGACCGGCACAAGCGACACGGAGATCGGGGATGAGCGCCTCCTTGCGGTCGCGAGGGTCGCCGCGAACAGTCGCCAGATCAGAGCGAGTCGACCCACAGCTCGTGGTCGTCCCACGGTGCGACGCTGCTCCATTCGAAAGCGGTGAGGACGCGCTTGCTGCGGTGGTTGTCGATGTGGACGAAGCCCGGCGAGGTGGTCGCCGTCCCGCTCGATCGTTCGAAGGTGGTCGATGGTCTCGAACGGCGCGCCGGTCGAGCACCGGAACTGGCCGAGTCGGGCTGCGTCGCCGGCGGCGGCGTCGAAGGGTCAGAGGTCCACGAAGCGGCGGTGACGGGTCGACCGAGTCGCTCGCGCTCGGCCGGGGTGAGCAGTCGGGGTCCGCCGGGGACCCGTTCGTTGGGGTCGGCGTCGGAGTCGAACGCGGCCGCACCCAGATCGTGGTTGCTCCGCCGGGAAGGTCCTCGGTGTCGACGGTGACGAGCGCGCCGCTCCACTCGGTGGACGGATCGGATGGCGTCGGGGCGGGAGCGACCTGCCCTGTCGTCGAGCACGAACGCGACACGACCGGAGACATCGGCGGCCCGTCCGGCGAAGGTCTGGACCCCGAGGTCGGGAAGGAGCCGCTGCCGCGCCGACGCAGTGAGCGTGGCCAACCGGGTGAGGGCCGAGCGATGGCCGGCAAGCCGGGACGCCTCGCCGTGGGCGGCGTGGGCAGCGTCGTGGTTCGTGGCTGGTCGAGCACGGCGGGCCCGACCCGGACCCGGCAGTGCTCGACGAAGCCACCGGAGGATCCGTGCCACATCAGACCGCCGGTGGCACACCGGCCGGACCTCGGACGGCACGAACCACGGGGGGTTGCGTCGCGACGAAGAGGTGTGGGAGTTCGCCGGGGCGAACGACGACATCGTTGTGCCGAAGGACTCGGACTTCCGCCAGCTGGCGCTCCTGCGCGGCCCGCCGCCGAAGGTCGTGTGGCTGAGGCTCGGCAACGTGACCACGGTCGGCATCGCCACGGCGGTCCTCGACCACAACGAGACGATCGAGCAGTTCGCAACCGACGAGGACGAGGCGCTCCTGGTCCTCGCCGGGACCTGACCGGCCTTGCGGCGGGGGAACGCACACGGGGCAGGAGCACGCTCCGTTCCGCTGTGGCACGGATGTGGGACGGCGGATGTGCCATCCATGTGCCATCGGTCAGCTGCCCTCGGTGCGTCACGGCCATGGCTGGCCGAGGGCGCGCGCGATGGTGCTGAGCTTGCGGACGAGGCGGTGGGGGTTGTCCGGCATCGGTTCGAACTCGTGATGGGCGTAGAAGTCGGCGGCGTTGTCGTCGATGGCGTCGACCACGACGAACTTGCCGCCGGCCCGCCGCGCGGCCCCGACGATGGTGTCGAGCGCGACGACCAGGAGCTCGCTGCCGAGGCGCAGTCCGTGAAGATCTTCGGCAAGCGCCAGTTTGGCGAGCAGGATCGCCGGGATGTGGCGCGGTGCACCACGCCCGGTCTTCTTTGACAAGGTGTCCCGCTCGATGCTGTGCGGCGCGATCGCGAAGTACCCCATCACCTGGTCTTGCTCGTCGACCACCACATAGGAGCGCGTGCCCTGGCCGGTCGCCGTGCGGGCATGGTCATGCAGCCAATCGTCGAGCTCGACATTGCCGCACCGGAAGTCGACCAGATCGTGGTCGTCGTCGAGTTGCTCGACCCGGTAGATCACCGCGTGGCGATCCGCCGCTGACTGCGGGCTCGCTTTGCCGCCGCTGTCAGACGAGGCGAGGGTTCGGCTGGTTCGTCGAGGGCGGCGAGCAACTGGTCGAAGTAGTCAGACGGCACCACGGTCGCGGTGTGCGCTGTGATCAGCTCGTCCGCTCGTTCGACGGCGGCACTCACGATGAAGGACGACATCGATTCACCCGCGAACTCAGCGGCCTGCTCGATACGCCGTCGTTGGTCCGGGGACAGTCGGGCTTCCACTCGATCGGTCTTGGCGCTCATCAGCCATCTCCTTCGACCCGGACAATTGTACGGACACGTGGAGATCGGCACAAGCAGTAGGCGGCGGACTCACTCCGGGTGAGCGAACCCGACTGGCGCTCGACAACGGCTTCGCGCAGGCGGCGCGCTCAGCTTTGCGGTCGCGAGGGTCGCTGGCGAACGGTTGGTCAGAGCGAGCCGACCCACAGCTCGTGGTCGTCCCAGGGTGCGACGCTGCTCCACCCGCAGGCGGTGAGGAGCCGCTTGCTGCGGTGGTTGTCGACGTGGACGAGGCCGGCGAGGTGGTCGCCGTCGCGTTCGATCGTTCGCAGGTGGTCGATCGTCAGCTCGTACGCGGCCTGGAACTGTGCCCGGGGCAGGTCGTTGGCACAGCCGACTGCGTCGGTGCGGATCCACGTCTCCACGCCGTCTTCGAACGGTGCGCCGGTCGAGCACCGGAACTGGCTCAGTCGGGCTGCGTCGCCGGCGGCGGCGTCGAAGGGTCGGAGGTTCACGAAGCGGCGGTGACGGGTCGACCGAGTCGCTCGCGCTCGGCCGGGGTGAGCA
>CAZVVS010000183.1:0-9746 GCA_964630585.1 uncultured Gordonia sp. | reverse complement strand
GCGTGCGGCGCACCATCGCGTGCACGAGCCGCACCCGCACCGAGATCGTGTACCGACCCGCCCGCGCCGGGGTCCAGGGCAGATGCCACTGGCGCCAGGTGGTGTCGTTGAGCTCGTCGGCCAGGACGGCGGGCTGCCACTCCCCCTCGGCCGATCCGGCCGGGTCGCTCTCGGTGCCCGCCGCTGCGCCGGCGTCGCGGTCCGGAGGGGAGATCCGCACCTCGACCGCGGAGATCCGACGGTCCATCGCCCAGGCGACCCCCGCGATCGCCCGACGCTCGCCGACGGCCACCTCGGCGCCATCGTGAGGGGTGTCGATGCGCGACTGGGTCTTGATCGGCGCCCGTTGCGACCACCCTCTGGGGACCCAGTAGGCGTCGAACTCGTCGAAGCGGGTGAGCTCGATCTCGGCCAGCCACTTGGTCGCCGACACGTAGCCGTAGACGCCGGGGACGATCAGGCGGGCCGGGTAGCCGTGATCGATCGGCAGCGGCTCGCCGTTCATGCCGACCGCGACCAGCGCCGGGCGACCGTCGAGGAGCGAGGTCGGGAACCCGGCGGTGAACCCGTCGACGGACCGGCCGACGACCTGATCGGCGGAAGGGTCGATGCCGGCCTCGTCGAGCAGGTCGTCGAGGCGGCAGCCGAGCCAGCGGGCGGTACCGATCAGGTCGCCGCCCACCTCGTTGGACACGCAGCTGATGGTGATGTCGGCCTCGACCATCGGCCGGTCGAGCAGCTCGGCGTAGGTGAGGGTGAGCGGGCGCCTGACCCGACCGGTGACGCCGAGGGTCCAGCCGTCGTGGCTGACCCGCGGGACGACCAGAGCGGTGTCGATCCGGTAGAAGTCGGCGTTGGGGGTGATGAACGACGCCGCACCCCGGGCCTGGACACCGGCGGGGACCGGCGCGAGCGGGCGGGCGGCGCGGGGCAGGACGACCTCGAGGCGCTCGGCGACGGCGACCGCCCGGCTCTGGAGCCAGCGGCCCACTCCCCCGACGGCGACCGCGGCACCGGCCAGTCCGGCGGTGAGGCGCAGGAAGCGACGACGGTCGGTGCCGGCACCCGGGACGATCGTCGGCTCGGCGGCAGGCCTCCCACGTGCCGGTTGGTCGACGTCGGGATGCTCGCCGTGCTCGACGTGCTCGACGTCGGGATGCTCGACATCGGGATGCTCGACGTCGGGATGCTCAGCTGCGACGAGCGCCGGGGAGCCAACCCGCTCAGGGCCCAGAGATGCTGGGACAGGCGTCGGCGCCGGCCACGTCTCGGCCGCTCGACGGGTGATGAGGACCAGCACCGACCCGGCCACCAGGCCGGCCACGATGGGCGGGAGCGGACGGGCCCACCCACTGCCGCCTCGCCCGAGCGACGCAAGCACGCCGATCCCGGCGAACAGGCCCACACCGAACAGGCCCGCTCGGATCGACCGGCGAAGTGCGATCACCCCGATGACGGCGGCGAACACCGCCAGCAGCACTGTGACACCGGCGAGGAGGACCGCCTTGTCGTTGGTGCCGAAGGTGTCGATCGCCCACGTCTTGACCGGGACGGGGACGGTGTCGATCACCCTGTCGCCCACCGCGGCGATCGGTCCGCGCAGGCGGGCGTCGAACCCGGCGACCAGCTCGCCCAACGCGATCCCGCACCCAGCGGCGACGAGGCCGGCGAGCGCGCCGGCCCACCTCGGGGCAGATGACGGACGGGTCACCACACCAGTCTGGTCCCCCCGACCCCCGCTCCGTCAGGCAGGGACGCGGTGACCACCGCGTCGGTGCGGGACAAAGCGGGGTGGGGGGTCAGTCGTCGTTGGTGAGGGTGAGGGTGAGGGAGAGGGTCACGGTCGAGCGGGTCGCTGTCGCTCCCACCACGTTCGACAGACCCAGTTCTGGCTGCAGTTCAGGCCGCCCTGGCGGCCTGAACTGCAGCCAGAACGCGAGGGGCGGGGGAACCATGAAGGAACACCGGGCCCCGGTCCCCGTTGTGCTCGGCACCCCGCAACCTCCACCGTGGCACCGTGGACCCTCGGATCACCTCCATCACCAGCGCGCAGATGGGCTTGGTCACGCGCCGTCAGCTGAACGAGCTCGAGCTGAGCAACTCGACGGTCGACCACCTGCTGCGGAGCGGCCGACTGCTCCCGGTGACCCGACGGGTCCTCCTGGTGGCGGGCTCTCCGTTCACCGACCTGACCCGGTGCCTCTGCTGCACGTTCGACGCGGACGGCGTGCTGTCGCACCGCAGCGCGGCGGCGCTGTGGAGCGCGCCGGGTTATCGCCTCACGCCGGTGCACGTCACCCGCCTGCGTGGAGGACGCGTCAGCCCCAGCCACATCGCGGTGATCCACGAACCCCGACAGCTGCTCGACGAGCACATCACCGAGCTCCGGGGCGTCCCGGTGCTTCGGCCGCACCGGCTGCTGTTCGACCTGGCAGGGTGCGAGCCTCCCGGCCGGGTCGAACGCACACTCGACTGGATGTGGTCGCGCCGTCTGGTCACGGTGCCCCGCCTGGACCGCACCCTGGACCAACTCGCGGTCCAGGGTCGGAAGGGCATCGTGTTGATGAGGCGGCTGATCGACGAGCGACGAGGATTGCCCGCACCCGGGAGCAACCTCGAGGGTCGGTTCGAGGAGATCGCACGTCGGGCGCTCCTCCCACCGTTCCGGCGTCAGGTCGACCTGGGCGACGGCACCGAGTGGCTCGGCCGGATGGACTTCACATCCACCGCACGACTGCTGGTGATCGAGATCGACTCCGAACTGCACCACGCGGCGCTGTCGGACCGTCGCACCGATGAGGTCCGGCGCGCCCGACTGGCCGCCGCGGGGTTCATGGTCCGTTCACTCGACGAGAACGACCTGTTCCACCGGGTGCCCGCCACGATCGACCGCCTGCGCACGTGGCATTCCGAGGCCCCACACCGGTGCTGAACCCGGTCCCGGTGCTTCTGGCTGCAGTTCAGGCCGCCCTGGCGGCCTGAACTGCAGCCAAAACGCGAGGGGCGGTCAGGGGATGACGGCGACGAGCTGCGCCGTCGCGTCGCCGACCACGTCGCTCAGCGGGCCGGGCAGCACGCCCAGCACCATCACGCCCGCCACCGCCAGCGCCAGCACGATGCCCGCCGAGGCGGGGATGCGGATGGCCGGGGCGTCGGCGTCGACCGGGTCGCCGAAGTACATGCTGGCGACGATCTTCAGGTACATGAACGCCGAGATGACCGCGGTCAGCATGGCGATCACGCACAGGACCCCGGCGCCGGCGAAGTCGCTGTCGAGGGCGGCCTGAATCACGTAGAACTTGGACAGGAACCCGACGGTGAGCGGCACGCCGGCCTGGCTCAACAGCAGCACGGCGAACACCAGCGCCAGTCCGGGCCGGACCTTGGACAGGCCCCGGTAGTCGTCCAGGCTGTGGCGACCGTCGCCGGTGCGGCCGACCACCGTGGTCACCGCGAAGCTGCCGGCGGCCATGAACGTGTAGGCGACCAGGTAGAACAGCGTCGCGGAGTTGCCCTCGGGGGTGTTGGCCAGCACACCGATCAGCACGAAACCGGCGTGGTTGATCGACGAGTACGCCAGCATCCGCTTGACGTTGGTCTGGCTGATGGCGAACAGCGACCCGACCAGCAGCGTCAGCACCGCCAGGCCGTAGACCATGGGCCGCCACTCGTTGACCTGGGTCGGGCCGAGGGCGACGACGAACACCCGCACGATCGCCGCGAACGCGGCGGCCTTGATGGCCGTCGACATGTAGGCGGTGATCGGCGACGGCGACCCCTGGTACACGTCAGGCGTCCAGAAGTGGAACGGCACCGCGGCGATCTTGAAGCCCAGCCCGACGAGCATGAAGGCGATCCCGCCGAGCAGCAGACCGGAGTGCGAGATGACCGTGCCCGACAGGAAGGTCTGGATCTTGGCCAGGCTGGTCGAGCCGGTGGCGCCGTAGGTGAGGGCGATCCCGTAGAGCAGGAACGCCGACGCGAACGCGCCCAGCAGGAAGTACTTCATGCCGGCCTCCTGCGAGGAGATCCGACGGGAGTGCATGGCGGTCAGCACGTAGGCGGCGACCGACATGATCTCGAGGCCGACGAACAGCACGATCAGGTCGTCGGCCGACGCCATGGTCACCGCGCCCGACGCCGAGAGCATGAGCAGCACGTACCACTCGGGCCCTTCGAGCTGCTCGCGCTCCAGGTAGCCCTTGAGCAGCAGCGCCCCGAAGATGACCGCCAGGCACACGTTCGCCGTGATGACCAGCGAGTAGCCGTCGAGGCCGACCGCGCCGCCCATCGCGGTCTCGGGTCCGCTGTCCTGCACCCGCCGCCACAGCGGGACGACCGCGGCCATGGCGCCCAGGGAGACCAGAACGGTCCAGGTGGCGCAGAACCACCGGGGCAGGCGGGTCTTGAGCAGTGACACGACGGTGAGCAGCAGGATGCCGCCCAGCATCAGCACCAGGTTGGGCGCGATCGCGCTCCAGTCGATGTCGGGGGTGTCGATGGCCGCGTCGGAGGCGGCGAGCAGCGCGGTGAGGACGCCCATCAGCCGTGGCCCTCCCCGCTCGTGGCACCCGACCCGGAACCGCTCGACCCGGAGCTGCTGCCCTCAGAGGCGCCGGAACCCGCAGAGCCCTCGGTGCCCGAGCCGTGCTCGGAGGCGGACGCCTCGGCATTGTCGACGTCGGCCTTCTCGACCTCGGGCTGGTCGGCCCGAGCGTTGTCGGAGGACTCCTGCACGTGGGCGACGAGCGCCTTCACCGACGGCTCCATGGTCTCGATCATCGGGCCGGGGAACAGGCCGAGGAACACGATCAGCCCGATCAGGGGCACGAACACCGCGAACTCCTTGAGGTCCATGTCGCGCATGGTGGCGTTGCCGCCGGTGGCCGGACCGTGGAAGACCCGCTGGTAGGCCCACAGCAGGTAGATGGCGGCGAAGATCACGCCGGTGACCGCGGCGACCGCCCACCAACGGGCGCCCTTGAACGCGCCGATCAGCGACAGGAACTCGCCGGGGAAGCCGTTGAGGCCGGGAAGCCCGACCGACGCCATCATCACGAACGTGAACACGCCGGCGAGCAGCGGGGCGGCCTTCTGCATGCCGCCGAGCTCGGCGATGATCCGGGTGTGGCGGCGGTCGTAGATGATGCCGACCAGGAGGAACAGAGCGCCGGTGGCGATGCCGTGGTTGACCATCACGACCAGGCCGCCGGTGATGCCCTGCACCGTCAACGAGAAGGTGCCCAACACGATGAAGCCCAGGTGCGCGATCGACGAGTAGGCGACGAGGCGCTTCAGGTCCTTCTGCATGGCCGCGCAGATGGCGCCGTAGGTGATGCCGATCACCCCGAGGGTCAACATGACCGGCGCCGCCCACGCCGCGGCGTCGGGCAGCAGGTAGAGCCCGAAGCGCAGGTAGCCGTAGGTGCCGAACTTCAACAGGATGGCGGCGAGGATGACCGAGCCGGCTGTGGGGGCCTGGGTGTGGGCATCGGGCAGCCAGGTGTGCAGCGGGAACACCGGCACCTTGACCGCGAAGGCGATGGCGAAGGCGACGAAGATCCACCGCGCCGCCGTGGTCGACACCGCCTGGTCGGTGGCCAGGGTGACGATGTCGAAGGTGAGCGGCGAGCCGGTCTCGCGCTGGTGCAGCACCGCGAGGGCGATCATGCCGACGAGCATGAAGGCCGAGCCGAACATGGTGTACAGGAAGAACTTGGTCGCCGCGTAGATGCGCTCGCTGTAGCCCCAGATGCCGATGAGGAAGTACATCGGGACGAGCACGATCTCGAAGAAGACGAAGAAGACGAGCATGTCGAGGGCGGTGAACACGCCCATCGAGCCGGCCATCAGCACCAGCATCCAGGCGTAGTACGCCTTCTGGTCGCCGTGTGGCTTCACCGCCAGGATCGCGATCGGGAACATGATCCCGCTCAGCACCAGCAGGAACAGGCTGATGCCGTCGACGCCGAAGTGCAGCCGCACGCCCAGGTCCGAGATCCAGGCGTGGTCGATCGTGAACTGGAACGCGGCCGAGTCGCGGTCGAACTGGGTCAGCAGGAAGACGCTGAGCGCCCCGGTCGCCACCGAGGTGAGGATGGCGATCGGCCGGAAGAACTCGCCGCGACTCCGCGGCACGACGCCGATCAGCGCGGCGCCGGCGAACGGCAGCAGGATCAGCACCGCGAGCAGCGGGAACGACGTCGAGGAGGCGGCCTCGCTGGCCAGCAGGGCGCCCATCAGAACCCCATCCGCATGATCACGAACACCGCCAGCGCAACGGTGCCGATGGCGACCCCCGCGGCGTAGGTGCGCACGATGCCCGACTGCACCGGCTCGAGCACCTTGGAGGCGGCGTCGGTGCCGTGGGCGACGCCGAGCACGGCGCCGTCGACGATGCCGGCGTCGAAGTCGGCCGCACCCTGGAAGGCGGCCTCGCCCGGACCGCCGACCACCGCGGCGTAGGTGTCATCGATGTACCAGGCGTGCGCGAGCACCGGCTTCTCCAACGTGGCGGGGTCCACCTTGCGCTGCTGGTACACCCGGTAGGCGAAGAAGATGCCGACCACGGCGCCGGTGATGGCCACGATGGCCAGCACCCACAGCACAGCGGCCTCGGGCAGCTCGTGCTCGCCGACGATGACCGGGTGGATCCACTCCTTCAGGAAGTGGAGCCGGTGGTTGAACGGCAGGTTCATCAGACCGCCGAAGAGGGCCAACGACCCGAGCACGACCAGCGGGATCAGCATCGTGATCGGCGACTCGTGTGGCGTGTGATCCGGCGTCAGCTCGTGGTGGTCGTGGGCGTCGCGATCCGCGTGCGCGTCAGCGGCGTGCGCCGTAGCGACCACGGCCGCCGCGCTGCCGACCACGGCCGCGTCGGCGTCGGCGTCGGCGGGGATCTCGGGCTCGGCCTCGGACTCGGTGGCCACCTCACGCCACTTCTCGCTGCCGCCGTAGAACGTCATGATGACCAGGCGGGTCATGTAGAAGGCGGTGAGGATCGCGGTGATCAACCCGACGGCCCACAGCGCGGGGCCGTAGTGGTCCATGCCCCAGGCCCCGGCCAGGATCTCGTCCTTGGACCAGAAGCCGGCGAAGGGCGGGATGCCGCTGATGGCCAGCCAGCCGATCATGAAGGTGACGAACGTGACCGGGATGTAGCGACGCAGGTTGCCGTAGCGGCGCATGTCCTGCTCGTGGGCCATCGCCAGGATCACCGAGCCGGCGCCCAGGAACAGCAGGGCCTTGAAGAAGGCGTGGGTGATCATGTGGAAGATGGCGCCCGTGTAGTTGTACGTGCCGATCGCGATGAACATGAAGCCCAGCTGGCTGACCGTCGAGTAGGCCAGCACCTTCTTGATGTCGTTCTGGGCGACCGCGGCGCCCGCCGCCAGCAGCGCGGTGGCCGCGCCGACCCAGGCGATCACGTCGTTGCCCCAGCCGGCGTTCTCCAGGATCGGGCTCAGCCGGGTCAACAGGAACACGCCCGAGGTCACCATCGTCGCGGCGTGGATGAGCGCGGACACCGGTGTGGGACCGGCCATGGCGTCGGGCAACCACACGAACAGCGGGAGCTGGGCGGACTTGCCGGTGGCGGCCAGGAAGAACAGCAGCGTGGCAGCGGTGGCGGTCACGCCGACGATCGCTCCGGCGGACCGGCCGATCTCGGTGTAGTCGATCGAGCCGATCGTCACCCACACCAGGAATGTGCCGATCATGAACCCGAAGTCACCGATGCGGTTGACGACGAACGCCTTCTTGCCCGCCGACGCGTTGGCCTCGTCGGTGAACCAGAACGAGATGAGCAGGTAGGAGCACGCACCCACGCCCTCCCAGCCCAGGAACGTCACCATCAGGTTCTGGCCGAGGACCAGCAGCAGCATCGAGGCGATGAACAGGTTCAGGTAGGTGAAGAACCTGGGGTAGGCCGGATCGCCCTTCATGTAGCCGATCGAGTACAGGTGGATCAGCGCGCCGATGCCGGTGACGAACAGGCACATCGTGATCGACAGCGGGTCGAGCAGGAACCCGAAGTCGACGTGGAACGAGCCGGCCGGCATCCACACCCAGAGGGTCTGGACGAACTGGCGGTCGTGCTCGCCCTGGGACATGAGGTCCAGCGCGACGTAGCAGCTGACCAGGAACGAACCGGCGACGGCGAGCGTGCCGACGATGCCGGCCAGCGGGTCGCCCAGCTTCTTGCCGAACGCGAGGAGCAGGACGAACCCTGCCACCGGCAACGCCGGGATGAGCCACACCAACTCCACCGCTCAGCCCCTCATCAACGAGATGTCGTCTGCGGTCGCGCCCTGCCGGCGCCGCAAGATCGCCACGATGATCCCCAACCCGACGACGACCTCGGCGGCCGCCACCACGAGCACGAAGAACACCACCGCTTGTCCGCCCACGTCGTCGAGGGCGCGGGCGAAGGCCACGAAGCTCAGGTTCACCGCGTTGAGCATCAGCTCGATGCACATGAACATGACCAGCGGGTTGCGCCGAACCATCAGGCCGGTCGCACCGATGGCGAACAGCATGGCGGCCAGCACCAGGTACCAGGTCTCGGTGAGCGCGAGCTCGAGCGCCAGCATCAGCGCGCCACCTCCGCGTCGGTCGCGGCGTCGTCGGCAGCGCCATCAGGAGCTCGGGGCTCGTCGGCTGACCCGTCGACCGGCTCGGCGTCGGGCTCGTCGGCATCGTCAGCTTCGGGCTCGGGGAACAGCGACAGGTGCGCGACCGCGGGTCCGTCGGGGAACTCGTCGAGGTCGATCGGTGCGCCCGTCGGTCGACGTGACAGCACGACGGCGCCCACGACGGCCACGGTCAGCAGCACTGCGGTCACCTCGAACGCGAACACGTAGTCGGTGAAGATGACCTTGCCGAGGCGCTCGATGTCGGTGCCCTCGCCGCCGAGCGGGGCGGTGGTCGAGCGGGCACCGGTCGGCTCGCCTCCGCCGGCGACGAGGATCACGATGCTCAGCACCAGGATCCCCAGGCCGGCGACCACGCCGACGATCCGCTGGGCGGGCAGCGGTTCTCGCTCCGTGGCCTCCACGCGGTCCACCCCGAGCAGCATGATCACGAAGAGGAACAGGATGACGATCGCGCCGGCGTAGACGATCACCTGGATGGCGGCCAGGAAGTACGCCTCCTGGATGACGAACAGGACGGCCACGCCGAACAGCGTCGCCACCAGGCTGAGCGCGTTGTGCACCGGGTTGCGCAGGGCTACGACGCCCAGCGCGCCGCCGAGCACGATCGCCCCGGCGATGAGGAAGGTGAACATCTCGACGCGCATCAGTGGTGCCCTCCGTGCCCGTCGTGGTCGCCGTGCCCGTCGTGGCCGTCGTGCGCGCCGGCGGCGGCCGCCTGCTGCTCCCTCTCCTGCAACGACGCCCGATCGAGCACCTGTCCGCCCTCGGGGTCGCGCACGCCGTAGCCGAGCTCGCCGGCCCAGGCGACGATGCCCTCGAATCGGGCGTCGCCGCTGGGGGCGGTCGCCCGCATCCAGCCCGAGGTGTCGGCGGCCGGGTCGAACCCGCCGCCCCAGTGCTCCCACGGCAGCTGCTGAGGACGGCCGTCGTCGCCGACCAGCAGCTCGTCCTTGGTGTAGATCGCGTCGTCGCGGTTGGTGAACGCGAACTCGAACAGCTTGGTCTCGGTGATCGCCTCGGTCGGACAGGCCTCGACGCAGAGGTCGCAGTGGATGCAGCGCAGGTAGTTGATCTCGTAGATGAAGCCCC
>CAZVVS010000182.1:0-9765 GCA_964630585.1 uncultured Gordonia sp. | reverse complement strand
CGGATGGAATCAAGCCACATAAAGGCGCTGCTGAACACGAGGTCGACTCGCTCCTGCTCGTTGCGCGGGGTCGACTCGTAAGTGACTCCGTTGCGGCGGGCGGCCCTGCCGGCCTCGATCGCGATGTCCAGGGCTTCAACTCGTGCGGCGTTCGTCATGGCCGGAAGCATAATCTGCGAGTCCAGACCTGTCTAGCAAAATCACGTTGACATCATCTGGCGATGATGCCACAGTGCTGGTATTCCATGCCAAACACATGGCATCTGATATCTAAGGGAGACAGGATCATGACGAAGGACCTCACGCCCTTCACCGGGAGTGGCTCGCCGGTGAAGTTCGAACCCGATAGGGGCGTGTACGCCCAGGGCCACTTCCTCACGCGCGAGGGCCAGGAAGATCGACGACGCGAGGCCGAGCACCAGCTGAACTCGCGATCGGTGTACCGAGCTGTGGAGATGACTCGGCTGACCGAAGGAGCCCGCATCGCGATGAGCACTGCGGAGATCGAAGCAGCGCTCAAGATCACGACTGAGAAGAAGTACGCGCTCAATCGTGCTGAGCGAGAGTCGATCGTGCTCGGCGAGACGGAATCGCTGCGGCGCACGATGGCGGAGCTGGACCGTGATCTCTTCGAGGAGATCCGGGGGATCGGCCGTCGGGAAGAGTCATGAGGGGCGGGTTCCGGCCTCTCGTCAACCCGCCAACGCCGGTCCGGACGGTGGACCTCGACGGCACCAGGGAGGCCCGGGAGCGGCTTCATGAGGACATCCGGTGTCGGGCGTACATCATCGGTCTGCTTCTGTCGGTCGAGTCCGGCGACGATGGCGTGCGCGTCACGGCATTCGAGTCCTACGCACTGCCGGAGGATCAGCCCGCGTCCGTCGAGGAGCTCTTCAACGTCGCGACGGAACACGCGGGGGCGTTGGCGTGAGCGAGGGCGGGGGCTCGCACCTCCTGCAGAAGGCATGGCAGGCCGCGCTGGTCGTACTCGTCACAGCGTTGGTGGCACGGGTGGCGTGGGAGGTCCTGAAGCCCCTCGTCCCGGGTCTTCTCATCGCTGTGATCCTCGTCGGCATCTACGGCTTCATGCTGAAGGGACGTCGCCATTAGCCAATAGCGCTATCACGAAATCTCGTCACACCACATCTGGTGGTCGTTGTGGAATGGACAACGAAGGATTGACGGCATTTCGGGGTCGCCGGACAATGTGAGCAACGACTTGTTGTGAGTTCACGACAAGCTCGGCGGGAGGCGGATGTCAGAACGACCAAGACCCTTGTTTTGACGCGCCCGGGTGGCTGCTCGACGTGAGATCAACCAACGGAAAGGAGGTCCCATGGGCAAGAAGCAAGAACTCCACCTTCGAGTGCGCGGCGATCGTCGCGACGAGATGGACACCCGCCGTCTCGCAAGAGCGATCGTGCGGCTCGCGGTCGAACTTGATAGCGAGCAAGCACAGTCACTCGCCGATGCGCTCGAACACGAGGAAGCGCTGCGCCACAGGGTCCTCTCACGACAGCGTCGGGCCAATCGCCAAGGCGGCGAGAAGGAATCCGCGTGAGGTCCTACCGTTTGACGTTCCCCGCCGAGGTCACGGCCGACGCGGTCGCCGAGGTGCTCACGACTCTCGCTGGTGAGTCCCGAGGCACCACCCTCAACCCCGCACCTCCGACCGTGCTGGAAACCGTGATCGCCGCCAGCGGCGTGTCGTGGTGGGTACGCCTCGATGGCCGGCGGGCCCGACGCCTCCAGGCCACCAGCGAACGAGCCCTGCCGGGGATGCGCTGGGACGAAGCCAACCGACCCGACCTGACGATCACCCACGCCGTCGAGCTGCGGGCGACGAGCGATCACCGGCTGCTCGACACCGCCCTCGCCGCCTCCGCTGCCGCCCGGCTGCTCGGCGTGGCGTCCGAGATGGGCGAGGACGAACAGGTGCTGGTGCAGTGGCAGATCGGATCGACCATGGTCCGCTCTCCCATCGCCCCAGCCTCAACCTCGCCCACCTCATCGCCGTGGTGGTCGCTCCCTGAATGGAAACCGCCTGGTCGCACCAGCGAGGACGTGAGCGCTGCTCGCAAAAAGCAGGAGAATCACGTCTTCGCCGCCGTCGGCCGCATCGCGGTCGCCGGAGCGACCGGCAAACGGGCACATATGCTCATCGGCGCAGCACTCGGCGGCTACCACCTGCTTCGGGCCCCCGGCGTCGGCGTGTCCGTGCGGCGGTTGCCGTCATGGTGGGTAACCCGACGACTCGACACGGACGCCACCGCTTTCGGGCCCGTTATGCGACTCACCGCAGGCGAACTGGCCGCCGTGATCGGCTGGCCGATCGGCAACCCGGCCCTCCCCGGTGTCCGCTACCCGGCCGCGACCCGTCGCCCCGTCGACGCCCGCAGATGCACCGCCCACCCGAAGCGAGACGCCCGGATCGTGGGGACCAGCGCCTACCCGGCGCACGCATCCAAGGAGGTCGTCCTCAGAACCGAGGACGCTCTACGGCACCTCCATGTCCTCGGCCCGACCGGCGTCGGCAAGTCGACGTTGCTCGCCAACCTCATCCTCTCGGACATCCGACCGGGCGCGGAGTCGTGGCGATCGACCCGAAGGGCGATCTCGCCGACGAGATCCTCGCCAGAGTCGACCCCGGCGACGCAGATCGGGTGGTCGTCATCGACCCGAGCGACAGCGCACCAGTCGGGTTCAACCCGCTCGACGGGGACGCACTCGGGATCGACGGCGTGCTCCACGTCATGCGCTCTCTATGGGCGGCCTCGTGGGGGCCCCGCCTCGGTGATGCGCTGCACGCCGGGCTACTGACGCTCGCCGCCCAGCCCGGCCACTCGCTGGCCGAGCTGCCGGTGCTGTTGACCGATGAGGCCTTCCGTCGGCCCCTGGTGCGAGCCGCCATCGCGCGGGATCGGCTCGGGCTCGGCACCTTCTGGCCATGGTTCGACGCCCTGTCCGACGAAGCCCGGGCACAGGTGCTTGCTCCGATCATGAACAAGCTCCGCGCCTTTCTCCTGCGCCCGCAACTGCGCGCTGTCCTCGGCCAGGCCGCCCCACGGTTCGACCTGAACGAGGTGTTCACCCGTCGAGCCGTCGTACTGGTGCGGCTCCCGAAGGGAGAACTCGGCAGCGAATCCGCACAACTGCTCGGCTCGCTTCTCGTCGCCCACCTGTGGCGACTCACCCTCGCCCGCACCGCCGTCCCGGCAGCGAGGCGCCACCCGGTGTTCTTCTACCTCGACGAGTTCCAAGAGTTCCTCCGCCTGCCAATCGACCTCGCCGACGCACTGGTTCAGGCACGCGGGCTCGGCGTCGGACTGGTGCTCGCACACCAGCACCTCGACCAGCTCGACAAGGCCACCCGCCCGGCCGTCCTCGCCAACACTGCGAGCCGCATCGCCTTCCGCCTCGACCATGACGACGCCGCGATCATCGCCAAGCGCAGCCGCGGCAGCCTGCGACCTGAAGACCTCGCTGGGCTCGGCCCCTACGAGGCGTACGTCTCGCTCTTGGTGAGCGGCGACGCCACTCCGTACGGCTCCATCCAGACCCTGCCGCTCCCGTCAACCGTCCGCGATCCCGCGATCTTGAAGGCCCAGAACCGGACCCGCTTCGGCGTCGACCGAGAGGTCACCGAGACGGCCCTGGCCGCCCTCCTCGAGACCGGATCGACCTCGGGTGACCAGGGTCCTGCTGGGCCGATCGGGGGCCGCAGAACGAACCCAGGGGACGAATCGTGAACGGCCTGACCCCTGTTGCCGCTGTACCGATCGCTGTACCGATCGTGTGGTCGAGCGATCCCGCATCCCACCTGTTCAGGGGCACCTTCAACACCGAATTTGCACGGGAATGTTGTGCTCCTTCGATCGCACACCAGCCCGCCCCGACCGGAGGCCGCTCATGATCGGCCTGCCGACTCGTGTCGAACTCAGCGACCGTGACCTGGACCTCCTGCGCTTCATGTTCCAGGTCGGAATCGCTGACGCCTCTCAGCTCCAGCGCTACGGGTTCCCACCCGGCCCCGGCTCAGAGATCACCGCTGCTCGTCGCACACGACGGACGCTGGATCGACTTGTAAGGCACGGCATGGTCACCAGACTCGACCGGCGCCTCGGCGGTGTCCGGGCAGGATCGAGCGGCTACCTCTACCAACTCGGCAGTACCGGGCGGCGAGTGCTCGGGATCCGAGGGCGGGTCCGAAGTTTCGAGCCCGGTGCACGGTTCATCGACCACACCCTTGCTGCCACCGAACTGCACATACAGCTGATCGAAGCTCAGCGCCAGGGCAGCCTCAAGACGCTCGGTGTCGCGCACGAACGCGAGACACTGCGGCGCTTCGTCTCCCCGAGCGGCATCGAGCGGCTGCGCCCCGACCTACTCGTAGAGGTGACGACCGCTGACGGCTGGGAACTGCGCTGGTTCGTGGAGATCGACCGGGGCACCGAGCACCTGCCGACCGTGCTGCGCAAGTGCCAGACCTACGAGCGGTACTGGCGCTCGGGTGGCGAGACCCAGCACCACGACGTGTTCCCCCGCGTCCTATGGAGCGTCCCGACCGAGCGCCGAGCCCGGGCGATCGAGAACGCCATCGCGTCAGCCCGAGGTCTGACCACCGACCTCTACCGGGTCGCCACCTCGACCGAGACGGTCCGCAGCATCACTACCAACGACAACCTGGAAGGAGGTCACCAATGAACACAACCATCAACACGCACCCCGCAGAGCTGCCAGTCAACAGAGTCCTTGTCGGCGATGCCGCCAAGCGGCTCCGACGCCTGCCTGCCGCATCGGTCGACACCGTGGTGACCTCCCCGCCGTACTTCCTGCTGCGCGACTACGGCGTCGACGGCCAGATCGGCCTGGAAGACACCGTCGCCGGATGGGTCGACCATCTCGTCGATGTCCTCGACGAGGTCGCCCGAGTGCTCAAGCCGCAGGGGTCGGTATGGCTCAACCTCGGTGACACCTACGCCCGCCAGCCCCGACACGGAGCTACGGCCAAGAGCCTGGTGCTCGGCCCCGAGAAGCTGCTGCTCGCCCTGTCGGAGCGGGGATGGATCGTGCGCAACAAGGTCGTGTGGGCCAAGCCGAACCCGTTGCCTGCCAGCGTCCGGGATCGGCTCAACACCACCTGGGAACCGCTGTTCCTGCTGACCCGCCAGCGCGACTACTTCTTCGACCTCGACGCCATCCGCATCCCACCGCGCTCCACCCTCACCGGGCCTACCATCGCCGGGACCACCACCAAGTACGGGGTCCGCTCGAAGGGACGACCGGAGTGGTCCGGTCCGCTCGCTGGCAACAACTCCGGGCTGGAGAAGATGAAGGCCCGCGGTCTCGCCTCGCACCCACTCGGCAAGAACCCCGGCGACGTGTGGACCATCCCCACCGCCGCGTATCGGGGAGCGCACTTCGCCACGTTCCCCGAAGCCTTGGTCGAACGACCAGTGCGGGCCACGTGTCCCGAACGGGTCTGTCGCACCTGCGGCGCAGCCTGGCACCGAGCCCCGGTAAAACGAGCCCTCGGATCGCTCGCCGTGCTCGGTCAGCTCCGCAAGTCATGCGGGTGCGCTGATGCGGCCTGGCAGCCCGGCACGGTGCTCTACCCGTTCCTCGGAGCAGGCACCGTCGGCGTCGTGGCCGAACGGCTCAACCGGCGCTGGGTCGGCATCGAACTCAACCCCGCGTATGCCCGCCAAGCCGGGGAACGCATCCGCCAGCGGCGAGCCGCCGCATGAGCCGCGGCCTCGTCGGTGGGCTGCGGCCGGTACACAAACCCCAACCAGGGGTTGCCGGTCGCTTCCACCGAGGAGGTGGTTCCCATGTCCGACAAGGACACCCCCAACGAGGAACGGAAGGTCAAGACATTGGCCATCCGCTTGGACCCGGAGCTTCACGCCCGACTGAGCGTCATCGCCCAGCTGAGCAGCTCCACCATCACCGACGAGATCCGCACCGCCATCGCCACCCACGTGGAAGCGAAGGCCAACGACGCGGACCTCGCCGGAGCGGCAGCCGAACTGCTCGAGGAAATCGAGCGTGACGCCGCCGCCCGCCGCGACGCCCTCACCGGCCTTCTCACCAAGGCCACCGATGGCACCGCGACGGACAAGCCCGCCCGCACCCGCGGGCGGCGAGGCAGCACCGGAGACGCCTCGGCCACCAGCTGAGACAACACCACCGGGATGCGCCACGGCAGGGGCGGTCTGGAACGAGCGCGGACACCATCCGCAGCCCGACCAGACCGCCACCTGCCCGAACACCCGACACCAGCCCCGCCACGGCGGGGCACCAGATAACCGGAAGGAGGCACCCATGAGTGAAACGACAGACCGAGAACCAACAGCGGAGACCCGCACCGACGTGCGGCCCCGCATCTACGTCGCCAGCCTCAGCGACTACAACGCCGGCATCCTGCACGGCACCTGGCTCAACGCCGACGAGGACCCCGCCAACGTCCTCGAAGGCATCGGCGAGATGCTCGCGGGATCACCCACCACGAAGCGCTACGGCGACCCCGCCGAGGAGTGGGCCATCTACGACTACGAGGGCTTCGGAGACGTCCGACTCGGCGAGTACGAACCGATCGAACGCATCGCTGCCCTCGCCCGAGGCATCACCGCCCACGGCCCAGCCTTCGCCTACTGGTGGGGCATCGACGAACCCACCGACACCACCGACGACACCGAACTCGAAGCCGCCTTCGAGGAGCACTACCTCGGCGAGTACGAGTCCGTCGCCGACTACGGCCGCCAACTGCTCGAAGACCTCGGCTTCGACCCCGACGAACTGCCCGGCATCCCCGAAGGGCTCCGCCCCTACGTCAGCCTCGATGTCGAAGCCTGGGTCCGAGACATGCAGTACGCCGGAGAACTCCGCACCGCACCCTCCGATCGAGGCGTCTATGTCTTCAGCAACCTCTAAACCACCAGAGGTAGACGTTGTGAAATCGACAATCTGCTTCTCGATTCCGGCCCTCTTTGAGACAATGGAAACAGAATGTCGATGGCGGACGAATACAAGATCAAGCCGGGCAGAGAGCATCTGCCAGTCGAACGCCCCGTCTACTTCAGCGGGGACAGCTTCGGAGATTCCATCCGCCAGCGACGTACCGAACTCGGGCTCACGCTCCGGCAAGTCTCCGACTCGACCGGCATCCACCACGCCCGTCTCTCCCGATGGGAACGCGGCGAACAACGCCCAGAGACCGCCGAGGTCCTCCCCGCACTTGCGGACGCACTGCACATGTCCATCGGCGACCTCTGCCGACGAGCGGGCAAACCGCTCAGCAGAGGATTGCCGCACCTCGCCCCGTACCTGCACCTCAAGTACGGCGAGCACCTACCTGCCGACATCCTCCACGAACTCATCGCCCACTGCGAAGACGTGCTCACCAGGCACGGCATCGGCCAGGGAGAAGCAGCGTGAGCAACAACGAAGCCGAAGGGAGCGACGCCATGACCACCGAACCGAATGAGCCGACCACCGACAGCCCGTCCCGGTTGCGGACGGACGAATCCGTCGCCATAGCTGGGGGGACGACCGCCGCCGATCCGGGAGGACCGCCCATGAGAACCGACCAAACCGACCACCCCGACGAGACCGCCGCGCGCGGTCTCGATTCATTCCAGAGCGAGGCCGGGGCGTACGGCAAGCGGGCCGTCATCTACCTGCGGGTGTCCACCGACCGGCAGGCACGATCTGGGGGAGAGGCTGAGGGCTACTCGATCCCGGCGCAACGCGATGCGGCTCGCCGTAAGGCGAGCGCTCTTGGCGCACAGGTCGTGGACGAGTACGTGGATGCGGGTGCGAGCGCAAAGACCGCCGATCGAGCCGCCCTGCAGGCGATGCTGGCGCGGCTCGAATCACAGCGAGACGTCGACTTCGTGATCGTCCACAAGATCGACCGGCTCGCCCGGAACCGCCTCGACGACGTGCTGATCATGGCGTCGATCGAGAAGGCCGGAGCCTCGCTCGTGTCCTGTTCGGAGAACATCGACGAGTCGCCCCAAGGGAAGCTGCTCCACGGGATCATGGCCTCGATGGCCGAGTTCTACAGCCTCAACCTCGCCACCGAAGCCAAGAAGGGGCTCCACAAGAAGGCGAGTCGCGGCGGCACCCCCGGACCGGCACCGATCGGGTACCTCAACGTCACGACCACCATCGACGGCGAGCCCGTCAAGACCGTGACCATCGACGACGAGCGCGTAGACCACCTGCGGTGGGCCTTCCGCACCTACGCAACCGGTGAATGGTCCCTGTCCGAGCTCACTGAGGAACTCGACCAGCGAGGCCTCCGATCCCGGCCGACTCGCCGCTACTCCGGGAAGGCGCTCACCCGCAGCCAACTCCACCGGGTGCTCAGCAACCGCTACTACATCGGCTACGTCACCTACGGGGGCGTCACCTACCCGGGCAATCACGACCCACTGATCGACGAAGCCACCTTCAACCGGGTGCAGGACGCACTGAACGGACGCAAGGTCGCAGGGGACCGCTCGTGGCGGCTGCAGCAGTACCTCAAGGGAACGGTCCGCTGCGATCGATGCGGTGAACGCCTCGGCTTCGGACACAACACCGGACGCGGCGGGACCTACGCCTACTTCTTCTGCCTTGGGCGCCACCGGCAGCGCACCAGCTGCGACCTCCCGTACCTTCCCGCCGACAAGGTCGAAGCTGCCGTCGAAGCCGAGTGGGATGAAGTGACCTTCACCGCTGAGGAGGCCGCGACCACCCGGCGAACCGTCACCACTGAACTCGACCAGCGTCAGCGAAGCGACAATCTCACCATCAAGGCCCAGAACAAGCGCCTCCGTCGCCTTGAAACCAAGCGGGAGAAGCTCCTCGACGCCTGGATGGAAGGCCTCATCGACAAGGCCGACTTCGCGCTGCGCCAGCAGCGACTCGATGCTGAGACCACCGAGGCCAAGAACCTCGTCGCCGCAGCCCAGCTCTCCCACGAAGGAGTCATGGCCGCAGTCGATCTCTGCTTGCAGCTCCTCGAACACGCCGGGCTTCTGTACCGGACGCTCGACGACGACGGACGCCAGACGTGCAATCAGGCTCGCTACAACGCCATCTACTTCGATGCCGATGCCGACGGCACCCCCGTCGTCGCCCGGACCGAGGTCGTCCCGATCCTTGCCGAGGTCGAATCGGTCGTCCGCCCGCACCTGAAGCCGCTCAGCCAGGCAGACGTCCGAGCCGAACAACGATCACGCCGAGAACGACTGCATCGGCCCTCCCGATCAGGCCGTCGAGACGGCACCAAGCACGGAGCCAAGGCTGAAACTGCATGGCGGTCAGATCAGGACCTCAGCCATCTGACAGATGACAGGGGTTCGAACCTGACCAACTTGGCGGAGCGGGAGGGATTCGAACCCTCGGACCCTCTCAGGTCGCCGGTTTTCAAGACCGGTGCATTCGTCCGCTCTGCCACCGCTCCGCCCGTGATCCTAGGTCGCCTTGAACCCTCACTGGCTACTCTGCCGGTCGCCGGGCCCGCCGGCGACCAGCTACAGGAAGGGTGACGGCCAACTCGTGGGACCGAGGTGGCGGTGGTGTGAACGATGCTGCCCGCAACAAGGAGAGGTGCCGGAGTTAGGCCGATCGGGCCTCCCTGCTAAGGAGGTGACGGGGTAACTCGTCCGTGGGTTCAAATCCCACCCTCTCCGCCAAGCGACCGAGCCCCCGGTCACCATGCCGGGGGCTCGTTTCATTCCCCGGGTCGGTGGCGGGACCTCTGGGCAGCGATGC
>CAZVVS010000181.1:0-9779 GCA_964630585.1 uncultured Gordonia sp. | reverse complement strand
CGGCGGCGATCTCCACGGTCACCTTGGGGGCGGGCAGCTGCCCGCCTTCGCCGGGCTTGGCGCCCTGCCCGATCTTGATCTCGAGTTCAGTGAGCTCGGGGTCGGCGAGATAACCGGCCCAGATACCGAACCGGCCAGAGGCGAACTGTTTGATGCGCGAGGCCCGGATCGTGCCGTAGCGGGAGTAGTGCTCACCGCCCTCGCCGCTGTTCGACAGGCCGCCGACCATGTTCGTCCCGTGGGCCACCGCCTCGTGGGCGGGGGCGACGAGGGCGCCGTGGCTCATCGCGCCGGAGGCGAAGGTGCGGGTGATCTCGTGCGTCGGCGACACCTGCGTCAATGGCAGGGGTGCTGCGGCGGGAGACAGGGCCAGGATGTCGCGGATGGCGCTGGGCCGTTCGGCGCGCTCAGCCTCAAGGCCCGCGACGAACTCTCGGTACGCGCCGGTGATGGTGAACGCGTCGATCTGTTCGGGCGTCAACGGCGCGAAGCTGCTGCCGTCGTAGGCGTCGGCGCCGAGCCCGAAGGCACTGGCCAGTTCGGCGAGGGTGAGCACCGGCAACACCGCGTCGGCACCGGCCGCAACGGCGACGGGCGAGACGGCGGCGGCGGTCGCGTAGGCGGGTTCCTCGTCGGTCAGCGCCTCCCAGTGGCGTAAGGCTGCGACCCCGAAGGAGTGGCCGGCGCCGTCGCCGCGTTCCTTGAACAGGCCGAGCAACGGCAGGTCGCGGTCGGCCTCGCACGGCGTGGCGATAGCGGCGTAGTGGGCGCCGTCGACGGCCTCGGCGATGGGCGCGAGCCCGGCTCCGCCCGCTGGCGAGCGCAGGTTCGGGAACCATCGGGTCAGGTCGTCGTCGGCGGTGTCGAGGAGGTTCGGCTCGAAGAACTCGCCGCCGATGTAACTCTCGACGGTGCACAGGCCGACACGGCCCATCGTCTTCATCAGCGACTTCTCCGCGGCCTTGCGCCACCGCGCGAAAGCGGTGGTGGGGTCGTCGGCGAAGCGCTGGCGCGCCCGCCGGGCCACCGAGTGCGGGTGAACCGCTGACGCGCCGAAGCCCAGGAGCACCGCGAGGTGGTGACTCGATTCGACTTGGCCGCTGTCGACGACGAGCGACACGCGCAGCCGCAGGCCCGCCTCGATCAACCGCTGGTTGATCGCCGGGACCGCCAGCGCCATCGGAACGGCCCCGGCGGTGGTGCTGATGGCCCGGTCGGACAGGATCGCGATGCCACCGGTGTCCCGGGCGAACGCGACGACCTCGTCGCCGAGGGCGTCGATTGCGGCCGCGAGTGCCTCCCGGCCGTGCGGGGCGGCTGGTCGTACGGCGCGCAACGTTGCTGTGGGCACCATAGTTTGCGCACGCAGAATGGCCAGGTCCGCCTCGGTCAGGACCGGGGTGGGGAGCACGATCTGCGTCGTCGCCGCCGGGGCCGCGCCGCCACGCTCACGGGCCGACGCGAAGATCTGCGGCCGGATCCCGAGCGCCACCCGAAGGGACATGCCGTCGGCCTCGCGGATACTGTCCAGCGGCGGGTTCGTCACCTGCGCGAAGCGCTGGGAGAAGAAGCGGGCGACGCTGGCCTCCCGGTTGGTCAGTGCGTTGACCGCCAGCCCGAACCCCATCGCCGACACCAGTTCGCCGCCGGTGTCGAGCATCGGGTCCATGAAGTAGCGGAAGCTCTCCTGGTCGAGGAAGTAGGCGCGATAACTCTGATGGTCGTTCAACTCCGACGCCCCAGGATCGTCGTCGGAGCAGTCGGTGGAGGGGTCGGCGGCCGGGAGGTCGGCCAGGTCGACCTTGGCGGCGGCCAACAGAGCCGGGTAGTCGGCCTGCGCCGCCAGCTTCTCGTACACCTCCTCGGTCCGGTAGGTGCGGTGCTCGCGGTGGTCGTAGTAGACCATCCCGCCGGCGGACACGCGACCGCGCGCGATGACGCGGGCGGGGTCGAAGTCAATCTGCCCGGCCTCGGAGAACACGCACAGGTAGTCGGCCGTCTCGACCGTGCGCAGCGGTCGCAACCCCAGGCGGTCCAGGCGGGCGCCGATGACCTGGCCGTCGCCGAACACGACCGCGGCCGGTCCGTCGTTCTTCTCCTCGTACAGGGAGAAGTACTCGAACATGGCTCGGACGGCGGGGGAGAGTGTGGTGTCGTTCTCCCACGCCGGCGGCATCATCGAGACGATCGCGGTGACCAGGTCGAGGTGGTCCTCGGTTACGCGCGTTGCGACGGTCTGGTCCAGTCGAGAGCTGTCGGACTGCCCAGGCGGGCGCACGATGGTGCGCCGCGCGGCGGCCGCCGCGGTCACCTGGGCGATGCGGTTCTTCTTGTCGGTGTTGAGCTCGCCGTTGTGAGCCAAGTACCGGAACGGCTGGGCCATCGTCGGGTGCGGATCGGTGTTGGTCGAGAACCGCGTGTGGAAGTAGATGGTGTGGACCGCGTGGTCGGGGTCGGCGAGGTCGCCGAAGTACCCGATGACCTCGGGGGAGGAGAGTCGGCCCTTGAGGACCTGCGTGCGTGCCGACAGCGACAGCGGGTAGAGGCCCGCGAGCTTCGGGTTGGTGTAGCCGATGGCTTCGATGTGCAGAAGGGCCTGTTGGACGAGCAGGTCGAGCTCGGCCGGCTCTGGACACACCTCGGGGGCGGCGAAGATCCATTGGCGGATCGGTAGCTGGTAGGCCACCGCAGCGGGGAGCAGCACGCTGTCGTCGACCGGTACATCGCGAACCGCGAGGACGGCGAACCCGCGGTCGGTCATCGTCGATTCGATCAACCGCGCGGCGCGGGCTGCACCCGCCGGATCGGAAGGCAGGAAGAAATTGCCGACGCAGAACCGGCCCAGGCGCAGGTCGGGCAGACCGGTCACCTTGCGGAAGAACGCTGCCGAGAGGTCGATGCACACACCGCCGCCGTCGCCGACACCCTCGGCGGAGATTCCGCCGCGATGGGGGACCGAGCACAGCGCTTGCGCGGCCAGGGTGATCACCTCGTGGCGCTGGACGCCGTCTTTGCGGGTGATGAACCCGACGCCACAGCTGCTCATCTCATCAGTCGGATCCCACAACGTTGCCGGTGGGTGTGGTCTGGATCGCAACCCCGTCTCCTGTCCGTCGTCCTCCGGGAACATCCCTCTGGGAATATCTCTGACACCGGTAGCGCTACGACGGTGGAGCGACACTGAAAGAAGCGTAGCTTAGCCAAAGCTAACTTTAAAAAGGTGCCCCTAACTATCAGGTCGGGGGCTGGTGGCGGCAGCCACGATTTCGGGCCGGTGGCCCCGTCGTGGCACAATGGAGCGTCGAATCAAGTCCGGTTCCGGTTCACACCCGAGGCAATCTGCGCGGGTGACCCGGCGACCACGAAAGGGACACCATGAAGAAGGACATCCACCCGGAGTACGTGGCCACCACCGTCGTGTGTGGTTGCGGCAACACGTTCGAGACCCGCAGCACCAAGAAGGACGGCCGGATCAACGTCGAAGTCTGCTCGCAGTGCCACCCGTTCTACACGGGTAAGCAGAAGATCCTCGACACCGGCGGCCGCGTCGCGCGCTTCGAGAAGCGTTACGGCAAGCGCGAGAAGAAGGCCACCGCCGACAGCTAGCTTCCATCACGGCGCCCGGCGTGCGACTTTGTCGCATGCACGGGCGTCGTGGTGTTTGTGCAGGGAGACAGGACAGGAGGCAGGCGATGGCAACCGAGCAACCGTCGGCGATCGACGACATTCTCGCCGAGTACGCGGGTCTACAGGAGCAGTTGTCGGATCCGTCGCTGCACGATGACGCCGCCACCGCGCGTCGCGTCGCCAAGCGCTTCGCCGAGTTGGGCCCGGTGATGGCGACTCACACCAAGCTCGCGGCCGCGCGCGACGACCTGGCCGCGGCGACCGAACTGGCCGCCGATGACGCCTCGTTCGCCGAGGAGGTGCCCGTTCTGGCGCAGCAAGTCGAGACCCTCGACGCCGCGCTCACCGACCTGTTGGCCCCGCGCGACCCCCACGACGCCGACGACGTGGTGCTCGAGGTGCGGCCCGGCGCCGGCGGCGAAGAATCGGCATTGTTCGCCGCCGACCTCGTCCGGATGTATCTGAAGTATTGCGAGCGTCATGGCTGGAAGGCGCAGGTCCTCGGCATCACCGAGTCCGACCTGGGCGGCTACAAAGAGGCGACGCTGTCGATCCGTGCGCCGCAGGCGACCCGCGACGGTGTGTGGTCGCGGCTGAAGTTCGAGGGTGGCGTGCACCGCGTGCAGCGCGTCCCGGTGACTGAGTCGCAGGGCCGGATCCACACCTCGGCGGCCGGGGTGCTGATCTATCCCGAGCCCGACGAGGTCGCCGAGGTCGTCATCGACGACTCCGATTTGCGCGTCGACGTGTATCGCAGCTCGGGCAAGGGCGGTCAGGGCGTCAACACCACCGACTCCGCGGTGCGCCTGACCCACCTGCCGACGGGGATCGTCGTGACGTGCCAGAACGAGCGGTCGCAATTGCAGAACAAGGCACGGGCGATGGCCGTCCTCGCGGCACGCCTGCAGGCCCTGGCCGAGGAAGAAGCCGCCGCGGCGGCGTCGGAGGGGCGCGCCGCGCAGATCCGCACCGTGGACCGTTCCGAGCGGATCCGCACGTACAACTTCCCGGAGAATCGGATCGCCGATCACCGCATCGGCTACAAGGCGAACAACCTCGATGCGGTGCTCGGCGGCGACATGGACTCGCTTCTCGACGCCCTGGTCGAGGCCGACAAGCAGGCACGGCTGGCCGCCGAGTGAGAACGGCGCGCGTGCTCGCCGACGCGGTCGAGGCGCTGACGGCGGCCGGGGTGGACTCGCCGCAGCCCGACGCCCGATGGCTGCTCGCGCACGCGCTGCGCGTCGACGTCGGCCGGCTGGTCCTCGTCGACGAGGTCGACGACGCGACGCTGCGCCGATTTCGCGGTGACGTGGCGCGCCGCGCCGCGCGCGAGCCGCTGCAACACATCCTGGGCCGGATCGGGTTCGGTGCCGATACTGCCGCGATCGAATTGCGCGTCGGTCCCGGAGTGTTCGTCCCGCGGCCCGAGACCGAGCTGCTCCTGCAGTGGGCTGTGGTCACGGCGCCCCGTGGCGCGCTCGTCGCCGATCTGTGTTCCGGGTCGGGTGCGTTGGCCCTCGGCTTGGCCACCGCACGCCCCGATGTCCGCGTGCTCGCCGTCGAACTGCTCGACGACGCCCGCACCTGGTTACGGCGCAACACCGCCGCCCAGCCCGTGCCGGTGGCCACGCGGGTGGTCGTCGTCGCCGCCGACGCCACCGATCCGGCCGGATTGAGGGCCGCGATCGCCGCGCAGGCGGGTCCGACCGGTTGGCCGGTGGACGCGGCCCTGGACCTCGTCGTTGCCAACCCGCCGTACGTTCCCGAACTCACCGACGGCACCCCGACGCCGATTTCGCCGGAGGTGGCCGCCGATCCGCACCGGGCGGTATTCGCCGGCGCCGACGGCATGGCGGTGATCACGCCGATGCTGCAATCCGTGCGGGCACTGGGACGGCCGGGGACAGCTTTGGGTGTCGAGCACGACGACGCCACGGGCCCGGCCGTGGCCACCGCGATGGACGCGGCGGGGTTCGCTGCGATCGAGCCCCATCAGGACCTCGCCAGAGCGCAGCGATTCACCACCGCTGTGCAAGGATGAAGCGGTGAGCACTGTCTACGACTGCACCGACCCGCAGACGCGCTCGGCGGGCATGCGCGCAGCGGTCGCGGCGGCGCGCTCGTCGCGGCTGGTCGTGCTTCCCACGGACACCCTCTACGGCCTCGGTTGCGACGCCTTCGACTCCGAGGCTGTCGCGGATCTGCTGGCCGCCAAGGGGCGGGGGCGGTCCATGCCGGTCCCGGTGCTGGTCGGTTCCTGGAACACCATCGAGGGCCTGGTGCTGTCGGTGCCGCTGGCGGCCCGTGAGCTCACCCGCGCATTCTGGCCCGGTGGGCTCTCGATCGTCGTCACACAGGCACCGTCATTGGCGTGGGACCTCGGCGACACCGACGGCACGGTCATGCTGCGCATGCCGCTGCACCCCGTCGCGATCGAGCTGCTGCGCGAGGTCGGCCCGATGGCGGTGTCCAGTGCCAATGTGTCCGGTCAACCGCCCGCCACCACTGTGGGGCAAGCCCGGGACCAGCTCGGCGACGCCGTCGAGGTGTACCTCGACGGTGGCCCGTGCGCGGCCGCGACGGCCTCGACGATCGTCGACGTGACCGGCGAAGTGCCGGTGATCCTGCGCGAGGGTGCGATCAGTGCCGAGCGGATCGGCGAGGTCCTCGACCTGGAGGTCACCGAACTGCGGGGCGCATCGTGAGCGGCGGACCGTTGCGAGACGCCGATCCCGCCGTCGCCGGCCTCGTCGACGCGGAGGTGGCCCGCCGCGCGGCGACCGTGTCGCTGATCGCCAGCGAGTCGGTGTCGACGCCGGGGGTGCGTGCCGCCCTGGGTTCGGAGTTCGGCGACAAGTATGCCGAGGGTCATCCCGACCACCGCTACCACGGCGGCTGCGAGGTGGTCGACGAACTGGAGGAGCTCGCGGTCGCGCGCGCCCGCGAGCTGTTCGGTGCGGAGTACGCCGACGTTCAGCCGGTGTCTGGGTCGGTGGCGAACCTGGCGGTCTACGCGGCGTTCGCCCAGCCCGACGACGCGGTACTGGCGCTGTCGCTTCGGCACGGCGGTCACCAGACACACGGCTCGCGCGCGAACTTCTCCGGGCGGTGGTTCACGCCGGTCTCCTACGAGCTGGACATGTCCGACGAGCGCATCGACTACGACAAGTTGCGTGAGACGGCGATGTTCTACAAGCCGCGGATCCTGGTGGCCGGGGCCTCGGGATACTCGCGGCACATCGACTTCGCCGCTATGCGGTCGATCGCCGACGAGGCGGGCTGCATCCTGTGGGTCGACGCGGCCCACATCGCCGGGCTCGCCATCGCCGGCATCGGGCCGTCGCCGGTCGAGTACGCCGATGTCGTCACCGTCTCCACCCAGAAGATCATGCGCGGACCGCGCGGCGGGGTCATCCTCGGGCGCGCCGAGCACGCCGATGCGCTGCGTCGGGCGGTCTACCCCTTCGTGCAGGGTGGGCCCAATATGGCGGCGATCGCGGCAAAGGCAGTGGCGTTCGCGGAATCGGCCACCCCCGAGTACCGCGACTACGCGCACCGCGTCGTCGAGAACGCCAAGGCACTGGCCGCCGCTCTCGTCGAGGGCGGGCTGCGGGTGGTCTCCGGAGGCACTGACAACCATCTCGCCGTCGTCGACGTGACCGAGCTGGGGCTGACGGGGCGCGCCGCCGCCGATGCGCTCGGCGTCGCGGGCATCGTCGTCGACAAGGCGGTTCTGCCGTTCGATCCGGCCCCGGTGGCGCTGGGCTCGGCTTTCCGGGTCGGCACCCCGACGGTGACCTCGGCCGGGCAGACGGTGTCGGACATGGCCGTGCTGGCCGCGCGGATCCTCGACGTGCTGGCGGGTGCGGCGAGGTGATCGAGCAGTTGGCGGTGCCGTCGGGGATCGGTTCCCCGGGGGCCGGCGTCCCGCTGCGGGAACTCGTGCTGGTCGGCGCCACCGCCGCGGCCGTGACCTATCTGCTGACCTCGCTAGTCCGGGTGTTCGCGATCCGCGTCGGCGCCGTCGCGGTGCCCCGCGCCCGGGACGTGCACGTCATCCCGACGCCTCGGCTGGGCGGTGTCGGCATGTTCATCGGCCTCGTCTCCGCGATTGCGCTGGCGGCTCAGCTGCCCGCCCTCAACCGGGGGTTCGCGTACTCCCCGGACATGATGGCGGTGATCACCGCCGGGTTGGTGATCGTGCTGGTCGGCGTCATCGACGACCGGTGGGGCCTGGATGCGCTGACCAAGTTCGTGGGCCAGCTGACCGCGGCCGGGGTGCTCGTGATCATGGGTGTGAGCTGGAACGTCTTCAACGTCCCGGTCGGCAACATCGGCACGCTGTCACTCGACCCGCTGCAGGCCGGCCTGCTCACCGTCGTGATCACCGTCGCGACCATCAACGCCGTCAACTTCATCGACGGCCTCGACGGCCTCGCCGCGGGGCTGGGGCTGATTGCCGCACTGGCAATCTGCCTGTTCTCCCTGGGGCAGCTCCGCGAACTAGGCGGTGACTCCAGCTACTACCCGCCCGCGCTCATCACCGTCGCGCTGGCCGGCGCCTGCCTGGGCTTCCTGCCCCACAACTTCAGCCCGGCGCGGATCTTCATGGGCGATTCGGGCGCGATGCTGATCGGCCTGATGCTCGCTGCGGCGTCGACGAGCGCGTCGGGCCGCATCTCGCCCAACGCCTACGGCACCGCCGACGTCTTCACCCTGCTCTCACCGCTGATCCTCGTCGCGGCGATCATGTTCATCCCGATGCTCGACATGCTGATGGCGGTCGTGCGGCGGACGAGGGCCGGCGTTGGCTTCTACACGCCCGACAAGATGCACCTGCACCACCGGCTGCTCGAACTCGGACACTCGCAGTCGCGTGTCGCGCTGCTGATCTACCTGTGGGTCGGTGTGCTGGCGCTGTCGGTGTCGGCGAGCACGGTCGCACCGCTGCGGGTCGTCGGGCCGGTGTTCCTCGTCGGCGTCGTGGTGGCGCTGGTGTTCACCTTCTCACCGCGAATCGCCCGGGCCTTCCGCGACTGACCCCGACGGCGGGATTGGCTGTGCCCGCCGCGCTGGCGCTAGCCTGTCAGCCATGGCTGACGACAACCCCGACATCCTGCGCGCGACGACCGACCCGCTGGGCGCGCTGAAGGCCGGGCTGCGCTACGGCTCGGTCGGCTTGGTGGCGCTCACCCTGCTGGGCCTGGCCGTATGGCTGCCGGTGGCGGGGACCCGGGGCCTGTGGGGAGTCGTGGTCGGCGCGGGCGTCGGCGGCGGATTCATCCTGGTGACGATCATCGTGGTGCTGGCCACCGCGCACCTGGAGCCGACGACGTCGCTGTACATCATCATGGGCTCCTGGTTCCTGAAGATGGTCGCCGTCATCGTGGTGATGGGGATCGTCAAGAACATGGACTTCTACGACCGGGGCGCGCTGGTGAGCATGCTCATCGGCGCGATTGTGATCGTGTTGGGCGCGGAGTTCTACGGCGTACTGCGCACGCGCGTGCCCTACGTCGACGAGGTGGCGGGGGAGTAGCCCCGAGCGACGCCGTGCGGCCGTCGTACCGATTGGCTCCTTCTCCGAATGGCTACTACACTGTGTCGTAGATGGTCACCGGGACAAATCAGACCCCGGTGATCGGGTTGATGATCTGGACTTGATAGGGTTCTGATCACACCAAACAGGACTGGCCGCGCCCCGAATGCCGATAGCATGCGGAAGCGCCATACCTGTCTGTGTCCCGCATCTGCGGGATTGTCCGATCGAACCCGCACCCGCAGCCGCGAGCGCGGGGCCCGAGCACGGGAGAGAACGCTGAACACCGTCTTCTTGGCCGAGTCCGCTGAATTCCAAGCGCCGACGCTGGACGATTTCTTTCCCCCGCAGGTGCTGTTCGAAGACACGTGGTTCGCCCTCGACCGGCTGATGATCATCCGCCTGGGCGTCGTGTTCTTGCTGGGCGTCTTCTTCATGGTCGCCATGCGCAGTCCGAAGATCATCCCGCGGGGCATTCAGAACGTCGCCGAGAGCATGCTGGACTTCGTCCGCGTCCAGATCGCGGAGGAGATCCTCGGCAAGGAGAACGGGCGCAAGTACTTCGCGATCATCGCGACGATCTTCTTCGCGACGATCTTCCTGAACCTCA
>CAZVVS010000180.1:0-9799 GCA_964630585.1 uncultured Gordonia sp. | reverse complement strand
CTCGCCGCAACAGCTCGATGTCGGGGAAGCAGTAGACGCCGATGAGGGCGTCGTGGGGGCCGGGGAGGCCCGGCTCCTTGTCTCGGAGGGCGGTGAGGGTGCCCTCGGCGTGCTCGGCGATGCACCAGCGGTAGGACTCGTCGACGCTGTCGACGAGCACGGTGACGCCGGGGGAGCGGAGCAGCGACGGGTCGGAGAACTCGAAGTTGGTGTCGCCGAGCACCACGAGCGCCGAGTCGGTGTCCGCCGCGTAGGCGAGCTCGGCGACGGTGAGGGCCAGGCCGCCCTGGCTGGAGGGCACCACGAACTCGACGTCGCTGGTGGCCCCGAACACCGTGGTGACGTACTCCTCCACGAACAGGTTGGGGGCGGGGACCGCTATGCGGAACCGGTCGCAGCCGAGACCCTGGAGGTAGCGCATCGTCCAGTGCACGACAGGGCGGCCGGCGACGGGGATCATCGCCGTGCAGCTGACGTTCGAGAACGCGAGGACCTGCTCGGGGACGCGCCCGGCGGCGGGGATGAGGACGGTGGTGCGGGGGTTCGTCATGGTGGCGCTCGGTGCGTGGCCCCCCTGACCGCGGCTCCCGCCACGCCTCGGTCGTCGGGCTCGCGACGTCGGCCCACGCTAGCCAACGGGCGCCGTCACCGGGGCCACCTCGGGAGGTCAGTCCCGGGTGATGGTCGCCTCGACGGCCCGGTCGACCGACGCGTCAGTCACGAGGGAGACCTCGTCGCCGGTGGTCTCCATGTCCGCAGAGGTCACCGACGTGCCAGCTCCCGCGCTGCGCACACCGATGCGGAGCGCGTCGGGGGTGAGCAGCGCCTGGTGGTCGTAGACGAACCGGTAGGTGTCGGGGTCTCGCAGCGACCCTTCGAAGCGGTAGACGAGCGTGGTCTCGGACCCGGCGGGGATCACGAGGTTCGACGAGTACACCTGCCCGCCGTACTCCCGCTGGGACTCCACCGCGACCGGCTGGCCGTCGCGGGTCGCCGACACGATCGCGTGGGGGGTGAACACGGCGAGGTGGTGGACGTCGGTGGCCTCGGGGAGCCCGCGCTGGTTGCCGCTCACGTAGGCCGGGAGGCCGATGGGGGCGTCGTTGCGGATCGTGACGGTGAGGGTCGCCTCGAGGGACTGCGCCTCGGGGTCGATCGTCACGTCGTAGGCGACGTCACGGCTCGTGTACGCGTTCAGCTTGTTGGCGGCACCGTTCGACGAGCGCACCGAGAGCCAGTCGGTGCCCTCCCGGTCGACGAACGCCCCGGTGCTGCCGAGCTCGCCGAGGAACTCGTCGTCGTCGGGGTCGAACGAGGTGAAGAGGAGGTGGCCCTGCTCGACGGCGGGGGCCAGCACCTCGCCGATCACCCGGGGGGTGGGCAGCTCCTCGGACAGCAGCGAGTCGAACATCGCGTCGCCGGCGCCCACGAGGGCGGTCTGGCGGTCGGGGTCCTCGAGGATCGCGGGGTCGGTGTACTGGCCCTTGGTGAGGAACTCCTCGACCCCCGCCGCGTCGAGGGTGCGGCCGAGCTCGGGGACCTGCACCGGCCCGGTGAGCTCGAGCAGCGCGGCGAGCCCGGCGGGGTCGACGTAGATGGCGCCGTCGATCTCGCTGCCGCCGGCCTGGGGGTAGAGCTGGCCGATGACCTCGGCGTTCACCCCCCAGTCGGGCGACGCCGTCACGTTCTGGAAGAACCGGGTGACGCTCCAGCGGGAGTAGCGCTCGTCGTAGACGCGGAGGTCGCCGAGGGTGCGACCCTCCGAGCCGTCGGCGTCGATGAGGTCCCGGATCGGGCCGGAGCGCTCCAGAGTCACCTTGCCGTTGTCGGCGAGCAGCTCCGCGTAGGAGGCCGTGAACCCGCCCTGGAAACGGGCCTCGGCGGGGTTGGCGAAGGCCACGAAGTAGCGGCGGGGTCCTTCGCCGCCGAGGATCGAGGGCAGGGCGTCGAGGGTCGACGACGCCATCTCGGCGTCGGGCAGGGTCTCCTCGATCTCACCGATGAAGTCGTCGAGCGGCTCCGCGAGCTGGGGGAGCAGCCAGTCCGACTGCACCGATTGGAGCTCCCCCAGCGAGGCGTCGAGCTGCGCCGCCGCCGCGGCGACGGGCTCCTGGAAGCTCCGCACCACGGCGAGGTCGACGCCGCCGTCGACGGCCCGGAGGGTGGCGTAGGGGGCGGTGGTCGCGGTCTCCGACGCGCTGGCGGCGAGGGCTTCGCCCTGCTCGGCCACGACGGTGGCGGCGGCAGCCTGGTGGCCGGCGACGGGGACGATGCGCGCCGGCAGCGCCCACGGGGCCGTGAGCGCGCTGCCGGCGTCGGCGAACTCTGCTTCAGCCTGGGCGAAGAGCTGCCCCGCCCGCTCCTGCTCTCCGGAGCGGAGCGCCTCGAGCGCGTCCTGGGATGTGGTGACGGCGTCGTCGAGCGCGGCGCGGGCCTGGAGCGCCCCGAGCGCGAACCCGGCGCCGGCGATGAGCACGAACGCCGCGACGCCGAGGGCGATCCGGTTGATCAGTCTTCGATGACGACGCTTGGAGAGGCGGTACGCGGAGGCGAGTGGGGGCGCGACGGCCAGGAGCGCCAGCAGCGTCGGCACGCGGTCGGGCAGGTCGGTGTCGAGGTGCAGCAGGGTCACGCCGGCAACGGCGCCAACGAACGCTCCGAGCGCTGGGTGGGTCTGCTTCTCGAAGATGCCGATCACGGCGGCGCCGAGGGCCACCGCGGCGGCGACGACCCATGGGCCCGATCCGATGGCGCCGGCGAGGGCGACGGCGCCGAGCCAGACCCACGTCCAGCGGCGGGAGTTGGCGGCGGCGAGGGTGATGATGGCCGCGGCGCTGGCGCAGATGGCCGCGTCGAGGATCGCCGTGCCGGTCGGGGAGGGGGCCGTCGCTCCTGCGGCGAGGGCGGCGAGCACCGTCAGCACCAAGGTGATGCGCTGTTGGGTGGTGTCGGTGGTCCGGCGGCGGCGCCTACGGCGGATCGCAGCCGGCGACGTGGAGGAGGTGGTGGAGGTCATGGCTCGGGGCCGCCGTGGGGGCTGCGACGGACGCAAGAGGATGGCACGCCGAGGTCATCCATCCACGTCAGGCGGTAGCCGGGCTCGGTGCCGTCGCTCGGTCCGTCAGTGCGTCGAGTCGGCTGCACCCGATCGCGAGTACCAGGAGCCCGAGGGTCTCGGTGACGGCCCGATGTCGCGGGATCGCGGCCTCGAATGCCGCCGAGGTGAGCGCGGTGCCAACGATCACACCCGTCGCCGCCCAGTACCACGTCGGGCTCACGAGCACCCTGGGGATGGCGGTGAGCCGTCGTCTCCCCCAGGCGAGGCTCGCCACCACCGCGAGTTGCGCGACGAAGGCGGCGAGCACGAGGTAGTGGGCGATCGTCCACGACGCCTGTCCTAAGGCTCCAGAGGCGTAGCGCTCCCCGGCCGCCGGCCCCAGGTAGTCGGCGAACGAACGCTGGACCAGCGTGACGTAGCGGAGCGGGTTTCGGGCGATCAGGTCGAGGTTCAGGCCGATCATGTACCGGTTGACCTCGGCGTCATTCATGTCGGTCGCAGCGAGCACGTCGTCACGCGTCGCCCAGATGTACACCGCCGCGGTGTGGCTGCTCCCGGGCCGCAGGAGCGCAGCGTCGCGCCCACTGACCAGCACGCTGCGGATCGGCTCGTAGGAGTCGGGGAGGTCTTCGACGAAGGCGGCGGTCCTGGTGCTGAGGTGCCAGCCCGTACGGGGCGTCAGCGTGGGTTCACCGAAACGGACGCCGTTCCACGCCACGAACGAACCGATGGCCACGAGTGGGACAGCGATCACCGCCGCACTCGTTCGGACACGCCTCTGTGACGCGTGGGTGCTTGCAGCAGCGGCCACCGCGATCACGATCGGTATGAACACGAGGCTCGGTCGCGAGAGGGCTGCCATCGTCGACGCGGCGCCAGACGCAACGAGCAGCCACGTTCGCGGAGCGGTCGTCCACCAGGCGAGTGCTCCGAGGGCCATCACGACCCAGAACGAGGTGGTCGACTCGCTCAGCGCCGTTGCGACCGGCTCGATGAGCGGCGGGGTCAACAGCGCCACGACGAGGAGGAGCCGAACTCGGCGGCCGACACCCATCGAGCGCGCGACGAGACTCGCGACCAGTACCGAGGCGCCGTGGAGCGCGAACTGCAGAGTCCAGAGCGCTGCCGTCGGCGTCTCGGTGGATGCGGTCGCGGCCAGCAGGAGCGGATAGCCGGGAGTGCGGTCGTGGATCGCGTCCAGCGACCCGTCCCGGAGGTCGGCGGCAGCGGTCTGGTAGTCGATCGTGTCGATGACGGCGCGAGGGGTGAACCCCCACCAAGCCGAGTACAGGACGAACGCCGCGACGATCAGCCCGAGGATCGTCAGCAGCTCGCGCTTTGAGCCCTCCTCCATGCCCGCCCTCTCGCCCGCCATCGCTGTCGTCGGCAATGATGCCCCAATGAGAGCGGTTGCCCCGGGAGTCGCCGTCGCCGTGGGCATCGCAGCGACGTTCGCGCTCCTCGTGCCGTATCGCCTCGACTACGCGGCGCACGTCCTCGGTGGAGCGAGCGCGACAGTTCTCACGGGGATCGTGCTGTCCCGTCGTTGGGACGGGGCGCCGGTCGTGTTGGGCTCGATCGGGCTCGTTCTGGGTGTCGCCGTCGTCGGCGAGCTCACCGTCTTCGGCGCCGACCCGGACGTGGTCGACCTGGCGAACTCCCTTGCGGGGGTGGCGATCGGCGGTGCCATCGAGCTCCGATGGCCCCCGGAGGATCTCCATGCGCCTGTGGCGTTCACCGTGTGGGGGCCGCTCCTCGTGGCGGCGTTCCTGCTGCGCTACCTCTGGGCATCGGGTCCGAACGCGTGAGGCTGCTTCCGCATCTGGTCATGGTCGTGTTGGCAGCAGCAGCCCTCCTGTTGGCCGGGTTCGCCTCGCTGGAGCGCTCGATGATCCCTCTCGCCCTCGACGACGAGGTCGTGTCCATCAACTACGTGTCCGAGTCCGGCGACGTGCTCATGTGGGTGGGGTTCCGCGACACCGGTGAGGTTGCTGTCGACAGGGCGGTGGTCGACTTGCTGCACGTCGGCGATCAGGTCGAGAAGTCGTCTTGGTCCACGTCGCTGGACGTGGGGGAGCAGTCGGTGTCGTTGCGTCCGTCTGGCGAGTTCTGGCGCCTCGTGGTGGCCCAGACCGTCGTCCTGATCGTGGTCACGCGTCTGGTTGTGGCCCGAACAATGAGGGCGTCGGGTGTATTGACGCGAGAATCACGGTGATGCACGAGGTGGCCACCGATGCGACGACCCGGGGCTCGGGAGAGCTCACTCGCCTGAGCGGCGACCTACGCCGCGCCGTGAACGGGAGGTGGTGGCGCTACATCTCGGTGACGCTCTCGCCAGGCTTCCTCGCGATCGCGATGTACCGTCTGGAACGAGCCCTGTACCTCCGCTGGCCAGCCGTGTGGCCTCCGGCGCGGGTGGCCGTGAGTCCTCTGCTGCTCATCCTGAGCGCCTTCTCGGCGGCACTCGACCTGCCGTACCGAGCCGACATCGGATCGGGGTTGTCGGTCCTCCATCCAGCTCTCGGTCTGGTCGTCTCACCCCACGCCGTCATCGGGGAGCACGCCGTCTTCGTGGGGGGCAACTGCCTCGGAGGGAGCGAGGCGATGTCGCCGGGCGACATCCGAGTCGGGAACCACGTGGTCTTCGGCGCCAACGCGGTCGTGATCGGCCCCTGCACCATCGGAGACGGCGCGAAGATCGGCGCGGGCGCCGTCGTCATCTCCGACGTGCCGGCGGGGGCAACCGCCGTGGGCGTCCCGGCGAAGGTGCTGCCCGACTCGCGTGTGAGCTCCTCGTCCGATGCGCCGTAGTCTCGCCGCGGTCCCGCGACGCGGGAGGGGACACAGCGTGCAGGACGGGGGCTCGTGCCCATGACGATCGAAGAGCGGCGGGCGCCTCGCCTGTGTCTCCTCACCCAGTACTTCCCCCCGGAGATGGGGGCGCCGCAAGTTCGACTGTCAGAGCTCGGCGCGCGCTTGGCGACAAGTGGGTGGGATGTCGAGGTGCTGTCCGCGCTGCCGAACTACCCCAGAGGCAAGGTGTTCCCGGGGTATCGCAGGTGGTCGGTGGACATCGGCGAGTCCAACGGGATGCGGGTCGTGCGGGTCCCGCTGCTGCCGTCGAACCACGGAACCGCTGGACGGCTGCTCACGTACTTCTCCTTCGTGGTCACCGCGTCCCTCCTGGGTCCGATGCGGTGCCAGGCTCCCGATCTGCTCTTCGCCGAGTCGCCGCCGCTCACCGTGGCCCTCGCAACGAGGTGGCTCGCGTGGCGCTGGCGGTGCCCGTACGTGTTCAACGTCAGCGACCTGTGGCCCGCGTCTGCCGTCCACATGGGCGTGCTCGAACCGGGGGCGATCGTCGATGCGGCCGAGAAGCTGGAGCGCTCCACGTATCGGCGAGCAGCGGGCGTCACGGGCCAGTCCGAGGAGATCGTCGCAGCTGTGACCGCGGTTGCACCCGAGGTGCCGAGCGAGGTCATCACGAACGGAGTCGATCCGAACCGCTTCGGACCGGGTCTGGTGGATGACGCGGCACGAGCGGTCCTCGATGCGGATGGCAAGTTCTGCTTCGTCTACGCCGGCCTGTTGGGTCTCGCGCAGGGGCTCGATCAGGTGCTCGACACTGCGGCCTCGCTTCCCCCGACGAGCAACGCCGTCTTCCGCATCGTCGGGACCGGTCCTGTCCGTGACCAGCTCGCCGCTCGCATCGAGACAGAAGGGATCGATCGTGTCAAGCTGCTGGGGGAGCTGCCGCGCGACCGGATACCCGCCGTCCTGGGCGCGGCGGACGCGGCCATCATCACGCTGGGCTTGAACCTCCCTGGCGCGGTACCGAGCAAGATCTACGAGGCGATGGCATCTCAGCTCCCGATCCTGCTGGTCGCTGAGGGCGAGGCGGCCAGGAGGGTCGACGCCGCCGGCTGCGGCGTCGTGGTGTCCCCGAACGACCCCGACGCGTTGCGCGAGGCGATACTCCGGCTCGAAGGTGACCCCACCCAACGGCATCGCATGGGTGAGGCAGGCCGCCGCGCCGCCGAGACCACGTATGACCGGAACCGAATCGCAGACACGTTGGACCGGTTCCTCCGGGACCGGATCAAGCCGGACGAACGAAGTCGGTTGGCTCGGGTCTACCAGGCGTACGACGGCGTTCGGGAGCACGCCTGGAGTGACGACAACCCGGGCAACCTGGCCGCTGTCGCGAAGCGCGATGCCATCGTGTCCGACGCGCTGACGCGCGCCCACATCGACACCGCAGAAGCACGGGCCCTCGACCTGGGCTGCGGCCCGGGCGGTGGCTTGCGGATGCTCCAGCATCTCGGCGTGAGAACGGACCACGCCGTCGGAGCTGACCTGCTCGCCGAGCGACTGCTGGCCATCCCGCACAATCGACGGGAGAGCACGCTCCTCGCCGCAGACGGCCGCTTCCTTCCGTTCGCATCTCGTTCGTTCGACCTCGTGGTCGCCTCGACCTTGTTCAGCTCGGTGCTCGACGACGCCATCGCCCGAGCCGTCGCGTCTGAGATCGACCGGGTGCTCCGGCCCGGCGGCGCTGTCATCTGGTACGACATCCGAGTTCCCAATCCCCGCAACAAGCACGTACGCCCCTACTCCACAGCGCGCATTCGGTCGCTCTTCCCGGGCTTCCACGCGGATGTCCGGGCGACGACGGTGCTTCCCGGTTTGGCACGGCGTCTCGGAGGCTCGACAGGACAGGTGTATCCGCTCGCTCATCGCGTGCCGGTGCTGCGCACCCACCTCGCGGGAGTCGTTGCGAAGCCCGAGATCTGACAGCCAGCAGCCTCTGGCGGACTTCCTGCCCTGCTACGGTCCGAGCCCGTGCGGGTCATGTGCGTTGCCGGCGCCCGGCCGAACTTCATGAAGGTCGCGCCCGTGGTCCGCAGCCTCGAGGCGAGGGGCTTCGACACGGTCCTCTGTCACACCGGGCAGCACTACGACGCGGCGATGAGCGGGACGTTCTTCGACGATCTCGGCCTCCGCCGTCCCGACATCTCGCTGGAGGTGGGGTCCGGCACTCACGCAGAACAGACCGGACGCGTCATGGTCGCGTTCGAGCAGGTGCTCGGCGAGACAACGGTCGACGCAGTCGTGGTCGTGGGCGACGTCAACTCGACCGTCGCCTGCGCACTCGTCACGGCCAAGGCCGGGCCTGTCCTCGCACATGTGGAGGCGGGACTCCGGAGCCGGGACTGGGCGATGCCGGAGGAGGTGAACCGGGTGGTCACCGACCGGGTGAGCGACCTCCTGCTCGCCCCGTCCGAGGACGCGACAGACAACCTCAGGAGCGAGGGCTACCGGGACGATCAGATCGTGCTCGTCGGGAACGTGATGATCGACAGCCTCCTCGACTCGCTCGACCGGGCCCTCGCACGACCGATCCACGACGAACTCGCGCTGTCGCCTGGTGGCTACGGCCTCGTGACGCTGCACCGGCCCGCGAACGTCGACGATCCACTCGTGCTCGGTCCGATCCTTCGAGCGTTGTCGGAGATCACAGCCGACTTGCCACTGGTCTTCCCGGTGCACCCTCGCACCCGCTCGAAGCTCGCCGAGTTCGGACCGATCGGTGGCCTCATGGCCATCGAGCCGCAGGGGTACCTGGACTTCCTCGCGCTGGAGGCGAAGGCGGCGCTGGTCCTGACGGACTCCGGCGGCGTGCAGGAGGAGACGACGGCGCTGGGGGTGCCCTGTCTCACGCTGCGGGAGAACACCGAACGGCCCATCACGATCAGCGAGGGAACCAACCGCGTCGTGGGAACCGATCCCGGGCGCATCGTTGCCGCCGCCCGGGAAGTGCTGGCCTCCCCGCCGCCGGCGCGCCGGCCGGAGCTCTGGGATGGCCGGGCCTCTGACCGGATCGTCGACGCCATCATCACCGTGGTGGAATCAGGCTCCTCCTGGCGCCGCCCGACGGATCTCGAACCGACGTGATCCATGGCCGGTGATGGGCCGAGGATCGGGTTCGCCGGTCCGATGCTCGGGGGCAATCCGGGCTGGGGCATCAGCCAACACGAGATCCTCTGTGAGCGCTTCCGCCGCGAAGGCTTCTCGGTGGAGAGCACCTCTCCTCATCCGGGGCGTCTGCATCGGTTGTTCGACACGGCGTGGACGGCAGGACGGTGGCGCGGGAAGGTCGACTGCGTGATCATCGCCGTGTTCAGCGGGCCGGGCTTCGCCGTCGCCGACGTCACGAGCGCGATCGTTGCGTTGGAGGGCATCCCGCAGATCCAGGTCCTCCACGGCGGTGATCTCCCGCGCTTCACCTCACAGCACCCACGATGGGCGACACGAATGCTGTCGCGCGCAGATGTCGTCGTTGCGCCGTCCCTGTACCTCGCGAGCGAGGTCGCGAGCGCACGCGAGATCGAGGTCATCCCGAACGTGTTCGATCTGGACAGCATCCCCTTCCGTGCTCGTCGGCACGCGGCGCCGCGACTCTTGTGGATGCGCACCTTCCACTCCATCTACGACCCGCTCACCGCGCTCGACGTCATCGCTCGGGTCCGCGATGATCTCCCGGGCGCGACGTTGACGATGGCCGGCCAGGACACGGGACTGGAGCGCGATTGCCGCGAGCGGGCCAGGCAGCTCGGGCTGGGTGACACGGTGCGCTTCCCCGGCTTCCTGGAACCCGCGGCGAAGTTCCGAGCGCTCCGGGAGCACGATGTGTTCCTCAACACCAACCTGGTGGACAACACGCCGGTCGGCATGCTCGAG
>CAZVVS010000179.1:0-9936 GCA_964630585.1 uncultured Gordonia sp. | reverse complement strand
CAGGCTGATCACGCCGCCCGCCGGGCCAGCACCTGTCGCACGCGTTCCACCAGCGCTCGTGGCTGGTCGAGCAGATCCGACCAGGTGAAGTTCAACACCTCCCAACCGGCCGCTATCAGTGCATTTCGCCTGGTCCGATCGTGCTGGAAGGCGTCAGCGTCACGGTGGAAGGCGAATCCGTCGATCTCGACGGCGAGCAGGTGGTCGGGAAAGGCGAAATCGACCGTGTAGCCGGCAGTCGGATAATTGGCGATCCAACCGGTCAGCCCCGCGTCGGTGAAGATGCCGACCGCCATGCGCTCCGCCTCCGAGCGCGCACCGTTGGCCAGTACGGCCAGGTAGCGGCGGACGACGGGCGAACCGTGCCGCTTGGGGTACCGCGCGTGGGCCGCCTCGAGTGAGCGGATCGTCACTGTCCGGCGCAGCAGCGCGGAATCGATTACTCCGATCCCCAGCGTCTCGGATGCATCGAGCACCGTGAGGGACCTCTCGGTGACGCGCAGGCCGTGGTGGACGATCACATCCTCGTCGATCAGGCGCCTCTCTCGCACGACGGTCGTCGAGGTTCGACGCGGATGACTACCCGAGACCGCGGTGTACACCAGGTGCCTACGCGGTTCGTCGGAGCACAAACCCAGCCACCAAGCCGCCGCCGCACCGCCCAGCGCAGCGCCACCGCCAATTGAGTGCACCGCCAGCCGGGCCTGTGCCCGCGCTGATCGGGCGTGCGTGGCCACCAGGTACACACCGCGAACGATGCGACGCCACTCGCCGGACTCGACGCGCCGCGCAACGGCCGATCGGGACAGCCCGGCGCCCAGGGCATCGTGCATGGTGATCACCCCGTCGTGACGGATGATCAGTTCGTTGAGTTCCATGGAGGCTTAGACGCAGCGACCCCAGTGACCGGTTCCACGCACGCCACGCTCATCAGCCTGGTGTTTGCACCGGGTTCCGGGCACAACACCAGGCTGATCAGGGCTATTCGACGACGATCCCCTTGCCGATGGTGACGATCCCGCCGTCGCTGACCGAGTAGCGCTCGCGATCGCGCGTGAGGTCCACGCCGAGCTGCGCACCCTTGGCTACGACGACGTTCTTGTCGAGGATCGCGTTGCGGACCACGGCCCCGGAGTTGATGCGCGAACCGGGCATGACGACGCAGTTCTGCACCACCGCACCGGCCTCGATCACCACGTCGGTGAAGATCACCGACCCACTGACCGCCGTCGCCTTCACGATCGATCCGGCACCGACCACCGAGTTCTGCACCGATCCGCCGAGGATGAACTTCGCCGGCGGCAGGTTGGACGTCTCGCCCCGGATCGGCCAGTGGCGGTTGTAGAGGGTGAAGACCGGGTTCGGCGACACCAGGTCCATATGGGCGTCGAAGAAGGCGTCGATCGTCCCCACGTCACGCCAGTAGCCGCGGTCGCGCTCGGTGGCGCCGGGAACCTCGTTGTCACGGAAGTCGTAGACGGCTGCCTCACCCTTGCTCGCCAACAGCGGGATGATGTTGCCGCCCATGTCATGGTCAGAATCTTCGTCGGCGGAATCCTCGAGCAGCGCCTCGATGAGCGCGTCGGTGGTGAACACATAGTTGCCCATCGATGCCAATGTCATCGTCGGGTCGTCCGGCGTAGCGGGCGGATCGGCGGGCTTCTCGACGAACCGGGTGATGCGTCCGGATTCGTCGGCGTCGATGCAGCCAAGCGCCGTCGCCTCCTCCCGCGGCACACGGATCCCGGCGACTGTTGCGCCCGCACCCGAGGCGATGTGCGCGGCCACCATCTGCGAGGGATCCATGCGGTAGACGTGGTCGGCGCCGAAGACGACGAGGTAGTCGGGCTTCTCGTCGTGGACCAGGTTCAGCGACTGCAAAATCGCGTCGGCACTGCCGGTGAACCACCGCTTGCCCAGCCGCTGCTGCGCGGGCACCGACGTGATGTATTCGCCGTGGAATCCGCTCGACCACCAGGTCTGCGCGATGTGACGGTCCAGCGAGTGCGACTTGTACTGGGTAAGCACGCAGATGCGCTCGTATCCGCCGTTGACCAGGTTCGACAGCACGAAGTCGATGAGTCGGTAGCTGCCCCCGAAAGGGACCGCGGGTTTAGCCCGGTCAGCGGTGAGCGGGTACAGGCGCTTGCCCTCCCCGCCGGCGAGCACGATTCCGAGGACGTGTGGCTCTGCTCTCACTCCCCCAACCTACCCCGGGTGTCCGTTTCCCCGCTCAGCTCCGGGCAACGCTCACGTCGACGGCGGTTGTGACCGTCACGGCTGGAGCACGGCCACACAGTGCGCGGGCCCGCTCGCGCAGGGCTTCCGGTGCGGTGTGGAAGGCAGTGGGCCCCATGGCGACGGCGTTGACGACGTCGTCGCACGACCACTCGTCGCACCGCTGCACGGTTCCCACGGTCACCGATCCGAAGCCCGCGCCGGACAGCGCAGCGAGGACCTGGTCGTGCTTGTCGTCGGCGACGCCGAGCATGCCCATCGGCTCGATCAGCTCCCGCAGATGGTCGGCCCGCGGCGTGACGACGACGAGGATCCCGTCGTCGCGCAGGACCCGTCGCGCCTGCTCGTAACCCCGGGGTGCGAAGACTGCGAGGACGGCGTCCGCGCACGCATCGGCCAGCGGCCACGGCTGCCACAGATCGGCGACGATCGCGGCCGCACGCGGGTGGTGCCGGGCCGCGGAGCGCGCGGCGTACTTCGAGAGGTCCACCCCCAGACCACGGGCGTCGGCATACTGATCGAGCACCGATGCCAAGTACTGGCCGGTGCCGCACCCCGCGTCCAGGACCAACGGCTCGGAACGCTCACCCAACTCCGACGCCACCGCGTGCGCCACGGCCTCGCGCAACGCGATGTACGGGGGTCTCGACAGCGCCGCACGGCGGGCGGCGATCATGTCGGCGGTATCGCTGGACAAACCTGCCGAGCGTCCGCCCAACAGGGCGACATACCCCTGCCGGGCAATATCGAAACGGTGCCCCTGGGCACAGCCGAGAACCGATGACCCGGGCGGGGTCGCGGCGATGGGTCCGGCACACACCGGACAGCGCAGCGCAGTCAGAACCGCATCGAGCGCGGTGCGCGGCGTCACGGTCTACACGGCTGACGTCAGCCGGCGACTCCGCGCAGTTCCTCCCCCAGCGCGGCGGCCTCATCCGCCGTCAGCTCGACGACCAGGCGTCCGCCACCCTCAATCGGAATGCGCACTACGATCCCGCGGCCCTCCTTGGCTGCTTCCATCGGGCCATCTCCGGTTCGTGGCTTCATCGCCGCCATCGTGCAACTCCCTCCAAGGATTAATCTGCTTCATTGTAGCTGGTCACCGCCGGTGGCTGCGCATCGCCCACCTCGCGACGACCGTCCTGGCCACTCGGCTCGCCGTGCTCTGCACGCTCCCGCAACGCGCCCGCAACGGCCCGTAATTCATCGATCTCGCGCGCGAGTTTCTCCAGCGCCCAATCGACCTCGGACTGCTTGTACCCGCGGAACACGAGTCCGAAGCGGATCTTGCGGACGTCGTCTCCGGCGATCCCGGCGCGTGGCAGTGCCGTGACCGTCAGATCCTCGTCGACGGCGGCGAGGTCCTCGCCGCGGCCGAACACGAACCACACCACGGCGAATAGCACTCCGGCGGCCACCATCACCCCGAGCCCGTAGCCCACGATCATCAACATCGCGATCAGCGCTCCCGCCGGATCGAGTCCATCGGCGGCCGGTCGGTCAGTACGACCTCGGTCACCTGGGTGGCGAACGACCCGTCGGCGGCCGCCGCGAACTGCACCAGCGGCGCCAGCGAATCGTCGATCCCGCAACGCCGCAACAGCGTCCCGACGATCTGCCGGCTCATCACGCCCAATTCGGTGAGCGGTCGGTGCCGGTGCACCCGCACACCGAGGTTCACCTGGCCGATCGACTGCGGTCCCCGCGCCTCGTGCGTGTCGATGAGCAATCCCACCTCAACGCCGTACCCCGGCGCGAACGGCAGGGAGGCCAGCAACGCGCGGGTCCCGGCGTACTCGCCGCCGAGCGGTTGGACGACGTGGCTCAGTTCCGGGCGCAACGCGGCGAGTAGCGGGCGTGCCACCAGCTCGGTGACGCGTCCCCCACCGTCAGAGGCGTGGCGGGCCGACGTCCGCCACGGTCGGCGGTAGTAGCCCTTCACCAGTTCGATTCCGGGGTGGGTCAGGATTGGTCCGACAAGTTTCGGCACGAACATGGGGTCCGGTGAGACTAGGTCGGCGTCGATGAACACGATGATGTCGGCGGTGGTCGCGGCGATCGAACGCCACAGCACTTCGCCTTTGCCGTCGACCGGCGGCACCTGGGGCAGTGCCTCCTCCCGGCTGACGACGCGGGCACCCGCCTCCCGGGCTACCACGGCGGTGTCGTCGGTGGAGCCGGAGTCCAGCACGACGAGGTCGTCGACGAGCCCGCCCAGCAGCGGGCGGATCGAATCGACGACGCCGGCGACCGTGTCCTCCTCGTTGAGCGCGGGGAGGACGACGGCGATGGTGCGACCGTCCTTGGCGGCGATGAGATCGTCGACAGTCCAGTCGGGCCGGTCCCAGGTGGCGATCGGCGGGCCGGGGACCTCAGGAACCGCGCCGGTATCCAGACCGCTCATGCCAGCCCCCGCACCGCGCGGACGGGGCCGCGGCGACCGGTGATCGCGGCGACCATCTCGACGACGCGCCGCGTCGCGGCGACCTCGTGGGCGCGGAAGATGGCCGCGCCGTGCTCGGCGGCCAGGGCAGTCGCCGCCAACGTCCCGTCGAGCCGCTCGTCCAGTTCGACGCCGAGGGTCTCCCCGACGAAATCCTTGTTGCTCAGCGCCATCAGGACCGGGTAGCCGGTGGCGACGAGCCGGTCGGTGTGGCGCAGCAGCGCCAGCCCGTGGTGGGTGTTCTTGCCGAAGTCGTGCGTCGGGTCGACGATGATCCCGTCGGTGCGCACCCCGGCGGCCGCAGCGCGCGCCGCCGCGGCGGACACCTCGTCGACGACCGCGTCGACGACGCCGGCTGGATCGTCGCCGTAGCGCACGCGGTGTGGCCGGGTGCGCGGCCGCGCCCCGCCGGTGTGCGAGCAGACCAGGCCCGCCCCACGGCTGGCCGCCACCTGCACGAGGTCGGGATCGGCTCCGGCCCACGTGTCGTTGACGAGGTCGGCGCCGGCCTCGCGCGCCTGCAGCGCGACCGAAGCCCGCCAGGTGTCGACGCTGATCACGACGTCGGGGAACTGTTCGCGCACCCACGCGATGAACGGCACGACCCGGTGCGCTTCCGCATCGGCGTCGACGACCTCGCCGGGCCCGGCCTTCACCCCGCCGATGTCGACGATGTCGGCGCCTTCGGCCACGACCTGCTCGACCCGGCGGCGCGCGGCGTCGTCGTCGAAGCTGGCGCCCCGGTCGTAGAACGAATCGGGCGTGCGGTTGACGATCGCCATGACCAGTGCACGGTCGCCGGCGACGGGTCGCCCGCACAACGTCGTCGTGGTCGTCACGCCGTCCACGCTACCGGGCAGCACCCGCGAACCGGTCAGCCGCGGGGCGCGCGGGCCGCGGCGACGTCGGCCGCGTAGTCGTCGTAGGACTCGACGTAGCCGCCCGCCCGTCCGGCCAGCACGTACAGCGGATCGCCGCCGACCTCGCCGTACCCCTCGTCGCGGAGCTCGACCTTGCGGTTCTTGAAGGTGGACGTCGCCTCGACGGCGCCGATGATGCGTACGAACAGGGGCACCGCGTAGGCGGGCAGCGTCGAGTACAGGTGCTCGGCGAGGCCGTTGCCGTCGAAGGCGGCCCCGTCGGCCAGCGTGACCGCGGCCATCCCGGCTTTGCCGTCGGTACCGGGCACCGCTACGCCGTAGACGACGGCCTCGTCGACGCCGTCGTGTCCGACGAGTGCCCGCTCCACCTCGGTGGTGGCCACGTTCTCACCCTTCCAGCGGAACGTGTCGCCGAGGCGGTCGACAAAGGCGATGTGGCCCCAGCCGACCTCGCGGACCAGGTCCCCGGAGTTGAACCAGGAGTCGCCGTCTTTGAAGCCGTCGCGGATGATCTTCTTCTCGGTCGCCGCGGAGTCGGTGTAGCCGTCCAGCGGCACCCGGCTGCTGATCTCGGAGATCAGCAGGCCCGGCTCACCCTTGCGCACCGAGCGCAGGCGCCCCTTCGCGTCGCGGCGCGCCTCGCCGGTCTCCTGGTCGTACTCGACGACCTTGAACGGCAGCGGGCAGAAGCCGGCAGTCTTCTCGACGGTGAACACGTTGACGAAGGCCAGGTTCAGCTCGCTGGCACCGTAGAACTCGACGATCCGCTTGATGCCGAAACGCTCGCTGAACTCGTCCCAAATCTCCGGGCGCATGCCGTTGCCCACGGCCAGGCGCACCCCGTGGGAGCGGTCCGTCGGCTTCGGCGGCTGGGCGAGCAGGTAGCGGCACAGCTCACCGATGTAGCAGAACGCGGTGGCGCGGTTGAGGATGATGTCGTCCCAGAACCGCGACGCGGAGAACTGCTTGGCGATGGCCACGCTCGCACCCGCGGCGAGCACCGAGCCGAGCGAGACCGACAGTGCGTTGTTGTGGTAGAGCGGCAGCGGGATGTACATCGTGTCCGAGGGGCGCAGGCGCACGGCCATGCCGCCGATGCCGGCCATGTTGGCCAGCCAGCGATTGTGGCTCATCACGCTGGCCTTCGGCAGGCCGGTCGTGCCGGAGGTGAAGATGTAGAACGCGTTGGTCGACGCCGGCAGCGTCGCGGTGACGGACGGGTTCGTCGCCGGACGCCCTGCCGACGCCGCGTCGAACTCGGCATAGTCATAGACGTGCGGCGGCAGCACCGAGGCCGACATCGACTCGAATGTCGGCGCACACTCGGGGTCGCGGACCAGCACTTTGGCGCCCAGCAGCGTCATCGAGTGCTCGGCGATCTCGCCCTGCTGGTTGTAGTTCATCATCCCGGCGGTCGCACCGATCTTGACGGTGGCCAGCGTCAGGTACAGCAGCGTCGGCGAGTTCTTGCCGAGCAGCGCGACGACGTCGCCGACACCAACGCCGTCCGCGGCGAGCTGTGCCGCGTACCGGTTGACGATGGTGTTGGCCTCGCCGTAGGTGGTGGTGGCGCCCTCGAAGCGGACGAACGGCCGCTCCGGGTGCGCCCCGGCATGGCCCTGGAAAACGCTGCCGATCGTCTTTTTCGCATCGGCGGGCCGGTGGATCAGCCCCGGCGCGTGGCGCAGCATCAGGGGCGCGGACGGGATCATGTCCACCACGCCCTTCGCCAGATCGGTCAACCGGACCTTCTTGGTGGCCGCACCCTTGCTCATTGCCGTTCCCTCTTCGTCGAGTGTCACACAACTCTACTGTCGGGTAACGAGCGTCACGGCATCGGCCACCGATCCAGCGACCAACAGCCGTTCCAGCGCCGCCGGAGCGACGAACCCCTCGGCGTGCAGGGTGTCCAGCCACCGCAGCATCGGCTGGTAGAAACCGTCCGCATCGAGGAGCACGACCGGCTTGTCGTGCTCGCCGAGGAACCCGCCCGTCCACGTCTCGAACAGTTCCTCGAGCGTGCCGATCCCGCCGGGCAGGGTGATGAAACCGTCGGCGCGCGCCTCCATCAGCCGTTTGCGCTCACGCATGGTCTCGGTGACGATCAATTCGTCGCTGTCGGTGTCGGCGGCCTCCCGGTCGACGAGGTGACCCGGGATGATCCCGACGGTCCTCCCACCTGCGGCACGGGTGGACCGTGCCAGCGCGCCCATCATCGACACGTTGCCACCGCCGCTGACCAGGGTGTGCCCGGCCGATCCCAGGGCGGCGCCCAGCTCGGCGGCCAGGTCCAGGTAACGCGACGGCACGGGGCCCGACGCGCAGTAGACGCAGACGGCAGCCACTACCGGCCGCCCCGCACCTGTCGTGACGCCTCCAGGATCGCGACCACCTGCGCCGGGGTGTCGACGACGCTGATCAAGTCGGCATCGGCGGCGGCGATCACGCCCTCGTCGACGAGGCGGCCGCGGATCCAATCCACCAGTCCGCCCCAGAACGCCGTGCCCACCAGCACCACGGGGAACTGGGTGACCTTGTGCGTCTGCACCAGGGTCAGCGCCTCGAACAGCTCGTCGAGGGTGCCGAAGCCGCCGGGCAGGCACACGAACGCCTGCGAGTACTTGACGAACATCGTCTTGCGGACGAAGAAGTATCGGAAGTTGATTCCGATGTCGATGAACGGGTTGAGGTGCTGCTCGAAGGGCAGCTCGATCCCCAGCCCGATCGAGCGGGCACCGGCTTGGCGGGCGCCGCGGTTGACCGATTCCATGCTACCCGGGCCGCCGCCGGTGATCACCGCATACCCGGCCTCGCCGATGGCGCGGCCCAGCTCCACACCCAACTCGTAGGCCTGCGTGCCCAGCGGCGTGCGCGCCGAGCCGAAGACCGTGACGGCGTCCTCGACGTGTAGGAGCGCGTCGAAACCGGCGACGAATTCCGACTGGATCCGCAGGACGCGCCACGAGTCGTCGATCTTGAGCTGGTTCAGGTCGTCGGCGCCACACGGCGGACGGCGGTTGAGCAGGCGGCGGTCGGAGGTGATCTCGAGTTCGTCGGGCTCGGCGCGCACCCACGTGGGGCCCTCGTAGCGGCCCCCGGTCACGACTGCCCGCCCGGGCGAGGGGTGGCCGACAAGTAGTCGCGCAGCACCCGGTGGACCTCGTGGATCTGGGCGACGGGAACATGCTCGTCGCGCATGTGCGCAATGCTCGGGTCACCGGGCCCGAAGTTGACCGCGGGCACCCCGCGGGCGGCTAGCCGGGCGACGTCGGTCCAGCCGAACTTGGCGCGGAAACGCCCGTCGGCCGCAGCAACGAGTTCGGCAGCCGCCGGGTTGGACAGCCCCGGGAGCGCCCCGGATGCCAGGTCGGTGACCTCGACGGCCAGGTCGTCTCCGCCGGGCGAGGAGGCGATGACGTCGCGAACGTACTCGACTGCCTGCTCAGCGCTGCGGTCGGGCGCGAACCGGAAGTTGACGTCGACGCTCGCCTCGTCGGGGACGACGTTTCCCGCGACTCCCCCGGTCACCGCCACGGCCTGCAGCCCCTCCCGGTATTCGCATCCGTCGATGTCGACGCGGCGCGGCTCGTAGGCGGCGAGCACACCGAGCAGTCCGCCGAGGCGGTGGATCGCGTTGTCGCCCATCCACGCCCGTGCGGTGTGCGCCCGCGTGCCGGTGGTGCTCACCCGCACGCGCAGCGTGCCCTGGCAGCCGGCCTCGATGAGTCCCCCCGTCGGTTCGCCGAGGATGGCGACATCGGCGTCGAGCCAGTGCGGCATGTCGCGCTCGATGACGCCGAGTCCGTTGTATTGGGCGGCGATCTCCTCGCAGTCGTAGAAGACCAGCGTCAGGTCGTGGCGGGGCTGCACCAGCGTCGCGGCCAGGTGCAGGAAGACGGCGTCGCCCGACTTCATATCCACGCTGCCGCAACCGTGGATGATGTCGGATCCAGTGCCGGCGGGTCCGCTCTCCCATCGGTGCGGCACGTTGTCGGCGATGGGCACGGTGTCGAGATGTCCGGCCAGCAGGACACGTCGCTCCCGGCCCAGGTCGGTCCGGGCCAGCACGCGGTTGCCGTCGCGGACGACCTCGAACCCGTCGGTCTGCTCGCGCAGCGCGGCCTCGACGGCGTCGGCGATCGCCGTCTCGTCGCGGGACTCGCTGGGGATGTCGATGAGCGCCGCGGTGAGCTCCGCCGGGTCGGCGCGCAAGTCCAATGCCATGCGTTTCACCGTACCGGCGACGTCGGCGTCGCCCCGCCTTCGACCCGCGCTAGTGCGCCACCGCGCCGGCGGCGCCGACCCCGGTGAGCGAGCGGACCTCCATCTCGGCGTTGACGGTCGGGTCCCCGCGCTCCGAGGAGGTGAGGGTGC
>CAZVVS010000178.1:0-9993 GCA_964630585.1 uncultured Gordonia sp. | reverse complement strand
AGAACTACGACGGCGACGTGCAGTCCGACACCGTGGCGCAGGGCTACGGCTCGCTGGGCCTGATGACCTCGGTGCTGCTGACCCCGGACGGCAAGACCTGTGAGGCGGAGGCCGCACACGGCACCGTGACCCGCCACTACCGCCAGCACCAGCAGGGCAAGCCGACGTCGACCAACCCGATCGCGTCGATCTTCGCCTGGACCCGCGGCCTCGACCACCGCGGGAAGCTCGACAACACCCCCGAGGTGCGTGAGTTCGCCGAGAAGCTCGAAGACGTCGTCATCAAGACCGTCGAGTCGGGGAAGATGACCAAGGACCTCGCGCTCCTCGTTGGCAGCGACCAGGCCTACCAGACCACCGAGGAGTTCCTCGCGACCCTCGACGAGAACCTGGCGAAGGCCCTCAAAGCCTGATCCGTGCCACCGGCTACCGTGGCCGGGTGAGCTTTTCGGTGACGACGGTCAACGTCAACGGCATCCGCGCTGCGGTGAAGGAGCGTTCGGAGACCAACCTCGGGTTGTTGCCGTGGTTGGCCGAGCTGGATTCGCAAGCCGTTGCGCTGCAAGAGATCCGGGCAACGGAGGAGCAGGCGCGCGAAGCGCTGGCGCCGGCCCTCGATGACGGTTGGCACCTGTCGATGACGGAGTCGACGGTGAAGGGCCATGCCGGCGTCGGCGTACTCACCCGCGCAGAGCCGACGGTCGTGCGCGTCGGAATCGGCAGCGACGAGTTCGACACCCTCGGCCGCTATCTGGAGGTCGACGTGGAGTCGGGGGTCGGCGAGGTCACCGTCGCGAGCCTGTACCTGCCCAAGGGGGCGGTCGACCCGGCGCACACCTCGACGGCCACCGAGACCGATGCGCGCAAGTTCGACGAGAAGAAGCGCTTCCTCGTCGAGTTCGGGGAGTACCTGTCGGCGGCGCTGGCCGGTGGGCGGCACACCGTCGTCGGCGGTGACTGGAACATCGCCCCCGCAGAGAACGATCTCAAGGCGTTCAAGACGAATAAGCGCAGTCCTGGGTTCCAGCCGCACGAACGCGAGTGGGTGGCGGGCCTGCTCGACGGCGGGTTCGTCGACGTGACCCGCGAGCTGACCGGCGATGTTCCCGGGCCGTACACGTGGTGGTCGTGGCGCGGGAAGTCCTTCGACAACGACGCCGGGTGGCGCATCGATTACCACTTGGTGACTCCCGAGTTGGCCGGGCGTGCGGCGAAGTCCTACGTCCACCGGCCGGAGGCCTACGACCTGCGATGGTCGGACCACAGCGCGGTCACGACCGTGTTCGGCTGACCACCGCACATCTGAAAGACTGAGGATCATGAGCGACGACGAACGCCACGTGCGGGTCCTGTCGGGCATCCAGCCCACCAGCGACTCCTTCCACCTGGGTAACTACCTCGGGGCCGTGAAGCAGTGGGTCGAACTGCAGGACAAGTTCGACGACGCCTTCTATTTCATCCCCGACATGCACGCGATCACCGTGCCGACCGACCCGGAGAAGCTGCGCGACCGCACCCGGCTGTCGGTCGCGCAGCTCCTCGCCCTCGGCGTCGACCCGTCGCGCTCGACGATCTACGTGCAGTCGCACATCCCCGAGATCGCCCAGCTCACCTGGGTGCTCTCGTGCCTCACCGGCTTCGGCGAGGCCAACCGGATGACGCAGTTCAAGGACAAGTCGGCCAAGCAGGGGACTGAATCGGCCGGGGTCGGGCTGTTCACCTACCCGATCCTGATGGCCGCCGACATCCTGGCCTTCCAGGTCGACGAGGTCCCCGTGGGTGAGGACCAGCGCCAGCACCTCGAACTGACCCGCGACCTCGCGAGCCGGTTCAACTCGCGGTATGGCCAGACCTTCACCGTGCCGCGCCCGCACATCGTCAAGGAGTTCGCCAAGATCTACGACCTCCAGAACCCGACGGCCAAGATGAGCAAGTCCGCCGATTCCGACGCCGGGCTGATCAACCTGCTCGACGATCCGAAGCGGTCGGCGAAGAAGATCAAATCCGCGGTCACCGACAGTGACTCGGTCGTCGCCTTCGACCGCGACGCCAAGCCGGGAGTGTCCAATCTGCTCACGATCCAGTCCGCACTGACCGGGCGCTCGATCGACGATCTCGTCGCCTCGTACGAGGGCAAGCAGTACGGCCACCTCAAGGTCGACACTGCCGACGTGCTGACGGACTTCGTGACCCCGTTGCGCGGGAAGGTCGACGAGTTGCTCGCCGACCCCGCCCACCTGGACGGGATTCTCGCCGACGGTGCGGCCAAGGCGCGAGCGGTCGCCTCACCCACGCTGCGCGACGTCTACGACAAGGTCGGATTCCTGGCGCCCTCGGCGTCGTAAGATCTGCGACGATAAGGCCATGCCTTCGATGCCAGTGGGGATCGCGATCGTCGTCGATCCCATTGTCGCGTTCGTCAAGGCCATCATTGACCGCGTTTCCGGGCTGATCACAGCGATCACCGACGGGATCAAGGCGGCCCGCCAACGCTTCCCGTTCCTCGACCGGGTCATGTCGACGCTGGAGCGACACGATGAGCACTACGGGGGAGCGTTCGCCGCGGCGATGAGCTTCCGGACGGTGATGGCCTTGGTGCCGGTGTTGATGGTGGCCTTCGCCATCGCCGGCTTCATCCTCTCGCGCCAGCCCGAACTACTCGACACCATGCGCCAGACGATCATCGACGCCGTCCCCGGAGATCTCGGCGATACGTTGGCCAAGGCGATGGACTCGGCGGTGCGCTCGCGCTCGACAGTGGGCGTGGTCGGCTTGCTCTTCGCTGCGCTGACCGGGATCAACTGGATGTCGGGCGCCCGGCAGGCGATGACGGCGATCTGGGGTGGCAACGTCGACCGCAATCCGGTCCTGTCGAAGGTCTACGACCTGGGCCAGTTCGTCCTGCTCGGGTTGTGGTTCGTCGTGGCGCTGGTGATGAGTGCCGCGGGATCGACGACGCTTGCCGACCTTGTCATGGTGTGGCTGAACCTGGATTGGTCCCCGGTGGCGGTCGACATCTTCCAGGTGATCGCACCGATCGTCTCAATCCTCATCACCTGGCCGCTGATGACCGTGATCCTCGCTAAGGTTCCGCTGGTCAACCTCCCGCTGCGCAACGCCTGGAAGGCGGGGCTGCTCACCGCAATCGCATTCGAGGTCCTCAAAGCCGCGGCCGGGATGATCATCGCCTCGACGAGTCGCGGGCCCGCCGGCGCGGCGTTCGGATCGATCATCACGGTGATGATGTTCATCAACATCGTGGCCCGCATCATCTTCTACATGACGGCCTGGTGTGCCACCGATCCGGTCAATGCGAGCTATCTCCTCGACGAGGAGGACACGGTGACGAGCGACTCCGACGAGGAGTCTGCCGACGAACAGAAGGCCGCGAAGGCCTGAGCTACGGCCGTCGCGCGAGCATCCGGATGCCGAGATAGCCCAGCGCGCAGACGGTGATCACCCACAACAGGCCGAGGACAAAGGTGTTGTCGAAGATCCCCGACGAGCCGTCGGCGGAAACCTCGGGAGCCGGGCCGGCGATGGGGCGTCGTGCAGCGTTCGTCGTGGTCGTCGACTCGCCGGACTTGTCGTTGACGGTCGCGTTCAGAGTGCCGATCGAAGCGTCGGCCGGTGCACGACCGCCCCAGGCGAGAAGGTCCTTGGCCTGCGTCCAATAGGACGAAGTTTCCACGGAGAGCCCGTACATCTGGACGATCAGCACGTCACGGCCACCGACGTGGGCGGCGCCGACAAAGGTCTTCAGCGCGTCGTCGGTGTACCCGGTCTTGCCGCCGAGCATGCCGGGGAACCCCTCGGCGAGCAGGTTGTTCGACGTGAACATGTCGTAGGCCGGATGGTCGGGATCGTTCGGGATCTCCGGGCGGGGCGGGTAGCCGGGAAAGCGGTACTGACGCTTGCCGATGATCTCCCGGAACGTCGCGTTGCGCATCGCGGCGCGGAAGATGACGGCCAGGTCGTAGGCCGACGTCGACATGCCGGGGGCGTCGAGACCCGACGGTGAGGCGGCGCGCGTGTCGAGCGCACCGAGCTCCTTGGCGCGGGTGTTCATCTTGGCCAGCGTCTTGTCGACGCCGCCGAGTTCGCGGGCGATGACCATCGCGCAGTCGTTGCCCGACGCCATGAGCAGGCCGGTCACCATGTCGCGGTTGGTGTAGTGGCCTCGGGGCCCGGTCCCGCACGAATCGCCTTCGGTCTCGTACTCCTCGCGGTGCACGGTGACCGGGGCGTTCAAGTCCAACTCGTCGAGGGCGACCAGCGCCAGCAGCACCTTGATCGTCGACGCGGGCCGGTAGCGGCCGTGCGGGTCTTTGGCGGCGAGGACCTCGCCGGTTCCCATGTCGGCGACCAACCATGCCGCCGAGGTCAGTTTGTGCGGCGGCGCGCCCATCCCGTCGGCGACGACCACTCCGCAGGCCGCCAGCTTGGCTCCGCCGATCGGTGGCTCGGGTACGGGCAGGGGAGCAGGGGCGACCTGTCCGGGTTTGGGCACCTCGGAGGTGTCCACCGCCGGAGGGGTCTTCGTCTGATGCGGGCAGTGGTCGGTGGCGGGGGTCGTCGGCGCGACGTAGGGGTTGAACCCGGGCGGGTTTGCCAGGGCCGTCGTCGCGCCTACCAGCGCTCCCGCGGCCAACAGGACGGACATGGCGGCCATGCGGGGGAGAAGCACGCCTCACACTAGCAAGGCGCGACGACGGCGGCGGGCCGGGTCAGTGGGACATCGGCGGCGTCATCATGCCTGACATGGGAGGTGTCATGGTGCCCGACATCGGCGGGGTCATCGTCCCCGACATCGGCGGGGTCATCGTCCCCGACAGGGGTGGCGGCGTCATCACCGTCGTCGACGGCTTTTCGGACTTGGTGTTGTCACAGCCGGTGAGCAACAGCGCGCCAGCGGCGGTGACAGCCAGGGCGACGCCGGTCAACATGCGGGGGCGGGTGGTGGTGGTGCTCGACATGGGTCCTCCAAAACAGGGTGGTGGGAACAGCGGATTGTGTTCCTCGGTGGCGATTCGTCGCCGAGCCGGGTAAGGATTGGTCGGTCGCGAGAAAACCCATCCAGACGGCGGGCCGCGGCGAATGCTGGGTATGGGGACAAGTGGTCCGGGGACGACGGAGCTGAGGATGGATGTGGCCACCGATGCGATGCTGACCGCGGTCGGCAGTGGGGATCGGGCTGCTTACGCCGACCTGTTCGACACGCTCGGCCCGCAGAGCTATGCGCTGGCCGTGCGGGTGGTGCGCAGCGCTGCACGGGCCGAGGAAGTCGTACAGGAGGCGTGGCTGCAGGTTTGGCGCGATGCGGCCCGGTTCGATCCGGCACGCGGGAGTGCCGCCGCATGGATCATGACGTTGGTCCGACGTCGCGCGGTCGACGCGGTTCGCCACGACCAGGCCGCCACCAATCGCGATGTGGTCTACCAGGCGCGCGAAATCCCCGACTACGACCGGGTCAGTGAGACGGTCGTGGCTACCGACGAGTCGCGCCAGGTCCGGGCATGTCTGGACGGACTGTCGGCACTGCAGCGCGAGGCGATCGACCTCGCCTACTACGGCGGGCTGACCTACGCGCAGGTCGCGGATTCGCTCGCGGCCAACCCGGCGACGGTGAAAACCCGGATCCGCGACGGGTTGCGCGCTCTTCGAGCCTGTTTGGGAGGTGCGTGAGATGTCGGCCAGTGAACACGAGGAGTTCGACGGCGTGCCGGAACTGTACGTGCTGGATGCGGTGCCACCAGACGAGCGGGCCGGCTTCGAACGGCACCTGGACACGTGCGACCAGTGCCGGGCCGACGTCGACTCGTTCCGGTCAACCGTTGAGGCGATGGGCGGCCCGGCTACTACGATGCCGCCGGGCCTGCGCGCCTCGGTGCTTGCCGCTGTCGACGAGGAGGCGTCGAGGGTGATCCGGTTGACGCGACGCCGGAGAATCATGTGGTTGGCCGCCGCCTGCGCGATGGTCGTCGCATTGGCCGCCGGCTTCACCGTCTGGCGTTCCGCCAATCCCACCCCGGCGCCCAACATCGCACAATCGGCGGTGGTGAGCTCGGTGATGAGCGCCCCCGACATGACGAAGGCCTCCGCGTCGATGGTCAACGGGACCGTGGCGGCGATGTATGCGCCGTCGCAGCGCGCCACCGTCGTCGCAACCGCCGACCTGCCACCGATCGCGCCGGACATGATGTACCAGGTGTGGATCACCGTCGGCGGCGCGGTGAAGAGCGCCGGAATGGTTCCGGGCGGACAGGCCGACAAGTCGATGGTGGTGATGACCGACATGGAACGCCCGACAATGGTGGGGCTGTCGGTGGAACCGGCGGTGGGATCGGCGCAACCGACGTCGCCGATGGTGGTCCGGTTCCCGATCACCTGATCAGCCGACGCCGGTTGGTAAGACGCCACCAATCCGCAAGGGCCGCGGCGCCGAATGACCGGTGACGCGCGGAGCAGGCCGATTCTCCGCCCGAGGAACCGTGGAGGACGACGATGCTCACCTTGGCGCTGCTGGGACTGGTCAGCGGACTGATCACGGGGGTCTCACCGTGCGTGCTGCCGATGATCCCCATCGTGTTCGTGACCGGTGGTGCCGGCGATCCGGCGGAGTCGCAGCGACGGTGGGCGCGCCCGTTGCTGATCATCGTCGGGATCGTCGTGAGCTTCGGGAGCATCGCACTGCTGGGCACCCTGGTGCTCTCCGCGCTGCACCTGCCGACCGGGCTGTTGCGCTGGACGGGGATCGCGCTGCTGGCGCTGGTCGGTCTGAGCCTGATGATCCCGCAGGTGGCGCATGTGCTGGAGCGCCCTTTTGCCCGCTTCCCGTCGTGGACGCCGGGGGAGACCGGCGGCACCTTCGGCCCTCTGCTGCTGGGGATCGGGCTGGGGACGCTGTACGTCCCGTGCGCGGGCCCTGTACTGGCGGCGATCTCGGTCGCCGGCGCCACCGCCGAGATCGGTTGGCGCACCGTGGTCCTCACGATCAGCTTCGCCCTCGGCGCGGCCATTCCGTTGGCGTTCTTCGCGCTGGCCGGTGCGTCGATGGCCAAGCGTCTCGCGGCGTACCGCCAGCGGCAGCGGGCGTTCCGCGTCGTCGGCGGTGCCGTGCTGGTGGCGATGGCGGTGGCCATCGCCGTGGGCGCCCCGGCGGCGCTGCAGCGCGCGATTCCCGGTTACACCGGAGGGGCTGAGCGGGCGATCGCGCGACAGCAGGCGGTCATCGACGCCGCGCGACCGGTATCGGGGCCCAGAGAGATCCGGTCCTGCATCGGTGACGCGAGCCAACTCGCGCATTGCGGCGTGGCACCGGAGTTCACCGGCGGCGGCCCGTGGTTCAACACCGACGGTGCTCCGTTGACGATGGCGGGGTTGCGCGGCAAGGTCGTGCTCGTCGACTTCTGGACGTACTCGTGCATCAACTGCCTGCGCGATGCGCCGTACGTGAAGAAGTGGGATGCGGCCTACCGCGCGGCCGGGCTGGTCGTGGTGGGCGTGCACACACCCGAGTTCGCGTTCGAGCACGACCCGGGCAACGTCGCTGCCGCCATCAAGAAGGAAGGGATCGCCTACCCGGTGGTCCAGGACAACGACTTCGCGGTCTGGAACGCGTACATGAACCGGTATTGGCCGGCGAAATACCTCATCGACGCGTCGGGCGCGGTGCGCGCGACGAAGTTCGGCGAGGGCGACTACGCGACGACGGAGAATGCTCTGCGCGCGCTGCTGCGAGCAGCCAACCCGGCGGTCGAGCTGCCCGCGCCGGTCACCGGCGGTGCCGACGCACCGTCGACGGGGCCGACGTCGCCGGAGATGTACCTCGGTGCGCGGCGCGGTTACTCGACTTACGCGGGTGCCGGGTCACTGGCCACCGGACGGGGTCGCGAGTTCACCCCCGCCCGGGTACAGCCGATCGACACGTTCAGCCTCGGTGGGCGCTTCGACGTCGACGACGAGTCCGTCACGTCGATTTCGGATGCTCGCGTGCAAGTACACACCCGCGGTGCGAAGGTGTTCACCGTGCTGTCGGGCCACGGCACCCTTACCGTGCGCGCGCCCGGCGAGCCGGAGCGGACCATCGCCGTCGACGGGTTGCCGCGGCTGTACACCCTGGTCGACGGTGAGTCCCGTCCACGTGTGCTGGATCTGTCCTTCACCCCGGGGATCTCGGTCTACACGTTCACGTTCGGGTGACGGTGTTCAGTACTAGTCCCGCACCTCGGCGGTGAGTGCGTCCAGTTCGGCAACCTCTGCCCAATAGTCCGGACCGGGCGGATTGGCGCGCATCGCCGCGGCCATAGCCATCTTCCGGTGCGATCCGTGAGTGGGAGGCGTTGACATAGACGTACGGCGCGCCTTGACGCTCCAGGGCTTCGCGGACCCGACCGCCAAATGCTTGGGCATCGATCCGTGATGCCATTGGCCGCACGATAGCTCTGAAGGTCACGCGCTTTCGCGATCACACTGTCGAGTGTCGTTTTACCCTTCGCGCGGCGCCGCATCGTGTCGTCGAGTTCCCATTCCAACGGACGCTCACTGTTGTCGTCGGAGTAGCCCTTGCCGCCACGGGTGGGCGTACTCGGTGGCGGTGAACCAGCGGGTCCGCCCGGAAATCCCTGCCGACGTTCCGCGCGATGTTTCTCCCTCACCGTTTCATGCGGTGCACTCGGCGCGCCCGCCGCGGGTGGTGGCCGTGTCCGTCACACGCACCTGCTCGTCGACGAGGATCACGCACCGGGCGAAGGAGCCCCCGGTGGTGAAGGTCGCGGTTACGCGGGTGGTGGCCCGGGTTGTGTAGAGCAGCGTCGACGTCCACATTGTGCCGCCCCCGACGGAGTCGGTCAGCGGTGTATTCGTTTGCGTGCGTGGCCGGCCGAACGCGTCGAACCACGTTGATTCGCCGTTGTCGCGTACGTCGGAGACAAACGTGATGCCGATGCGGGTGCCGGCGTCCACCGGCGGCTTGGAACCGGGTTCGTTGGGGGCGCCGGGCTTGGCGGCGGCCGGCGCAGCGGAGGTACCGGTGAGAAGGAGGAGCAGCAGGATTGTGAGCAGTCGTTTCGTCATGCCTACTTAGACGCACGAGCGGCCCGAATGGCTCCATCGGCCGTCGCGGCGCCGACGTCGGCAGGAACGGCGAAGCCCCGTCGAGAAGGAGATTCGACGGGGCTTCGCGGGGCTCGGTCGGTGCAGGTCAGCGCGAGAACATCAGCGCGCGCTTGACCTCCTGGATCGCTTGGGTGACCTGGATGCCGCGAGGGCACGCATCCGTGCAGTTGAACGTGGTGCGGCAGCGCCAGACACCGTCGACCTCGTTGAGGATGTCGAGGCGCTCGACGGCACCCTCGTCGCGGGAATCGAAGATGAAGCGGTGCGCGTTCACGATGGCCGCTGGGCCGTAGTACGAGCCTTCGTTCCAATACACCGGGCAACTCGTGGTGCAGCATGCACAGAGGATGCACTTGGTGGTGTCGTCGAAGCGGGCCCGGTCCGTGACGGACTGGATGCGCTCCTTAGTGGGCTCGTGGCCGCTGGTCATGAGGAACGGCTTCACCGCCCGGTAGGCGTCGAAGAACGGTTCCATGTCGACGACGAGGTCCTTCTCCACCGGCAGGCCCTTGATCGGCTCGACCGTGATGGTGAGGGTTTTGGACGGGTCCTTGGGGAACAGGTCCTTCATCAGCAGCTTGCAAGCGAGGCGGTTGACGCCGTTGATGCGCATCGCGTCCGAGCCGCACACGCCGTGCGCACAACTGCGGCGGAACGTGAAGGTGCCGTCGAGGTAGCCCTTCACGTACAGCAGCAGGTTGAGGAGGCGGTCGGTCTCCAGTGCAGGGACGCGGAAGGTCTCGAAGCCGGCGGCGTCGGGATCCTCCGGGTTGAACCGGTAGATCTTGAGATCCACCATGCGGGCCTCGGCGGGCACCGGGGGCAATGGCGGTTCGCTCTCGACAATGGTTTCTTCGACGGTTGCAGTCATCAGTA
>CAZVVS010000177.1:0-10095 GCA_964630585.1 uncultured Gordonia sp. | reverse complement strand
CATCAGCAGGGCGGTGCCGGCGAACGGTGCCCGCCAGCTGATGCTGCCCAGCAGGGCGGCGAGCAGCGGGCCGACCGCGAGCCCGACGCCCAGCGCCGCTTCGTACAGCAGGATGGCGCCGCGCTGGCCGCCCTTGGCCTCGCCGACGATGAACGCGAGCGCCGTCGCCATGAACAGCGCGTTGCCCAGTCCCCAGAGGACGCGCAGGGCGATCAGTTGATCGATGTTGGAGCCGAACGCGCTGAGCCCCGCGGCGACGACGATCAGGACGAGGCCGACGGTCAGCGTGCGCTTGGGGCCGAAGCGGTAGGCCGCCCAACCGGTGATCAGCATGGCGACCACCTGGACGCCCAGGTACACGCCGAACAGCAGGGTGAGCTTCGACTCGCCGGCGTGCAGTGCCTCGGCGATCGTGTTGAGGATGGGGTCGACGAGGCCGATGCCCATGAATGCGATGACGGCGGCGAACGCGGTTACCCAGACGGTTCGCGGTTGGCGGCGGAAGGTATCCGCGAAGGAGGGGGCGTCGTCGGGGACTGGTGTCGTGTCGTCGTCGATCGTTGTGGTCACTGGGTCCTTCTTCATCATTGGGCGGCACCGAGCGCAGTGGGCGCCGGGGCGATGCTTTCGAGTTGTTGCTGCAGTTCGTGCAGCGCGGGGGTGGCGGCGGTCAAGAGCTCCAAGTGCTCGTCGGACAGTCGCTCGAGTGCGGCGGTGAGAGCGTCGTCGCGGTGCCGGCGGGCATCCTCCACGGCGGCGCGGCCATCGTCGGTGACGTCGACGAGGACGGCGCGGCGGTCGTCGGGGTCGGGTCGGCGGTGAACGAGTCCAAGTCGGATCATGCCGTCGACGAGCGCAGTCGCGGTCGGCATGCGGATGCCCTCGCGCTGCGCCAGCTCACCCATCCGAATCGGGCCGTGGAACATCAGCGTCGAAAGCGCCGAGGCCTGTGCCGCGCTCATCTGGGCCACCGGGGCACGTCGCCGCAGGGCCAGGTAGAGACGCGTCAGCGCGGGTCGCAACTCGCGGGCCAGTTCGTCGTGGTGGGTCACACTCCAAGAATATTACTTAGGTACACGAAATAAAAGTCGGAGGCCGGTGATTTGTGTCTCAGGGGAGCGCTTCGGCCGCGCGTGACCCGAGATGACGACCGAGCTCGGTGTAGGCGGCGAACTGGCCCTCGTTGAACCACTGGTCCGACGTCGCGTCATGCGGGAAGACCGGATGGTTGTCGGCATAGGTGAGCAGCCACGGCGGAAGGTCGGCAGTCAGCACGGCCTTCGCGAGAATCAACGTCCCGCTGCCGCCGCCGGCGCTCTGGGGATATGTGAACCCCACCCGGACGATGGACGACGATGCCAACCTCCGCTGCAGGTCCTCGGTGACACCGGCGGTGGTCACCGCATCCGCGGTGCCCGGCACCAGGCGGGTCGGCGACGCCTCCTCGTCGACGGTGAAGCGGATGCCGAGCTCGGCCTCGGCAAGCCGCATCGCCTCGGCGAACGTCGTCAGGCTCGGCGGGGCGTCGCCGCTGGCGTCGACAGCGACGATCGTCGTGCAGCGTCGCCGCAACGCCTCCACCAGTCCCAGATTCTCGTAGTGCCCGCCGTCGGTGACTTGGACGAGTCTGCCGCGACCAGAGTGCAGGCCGAACACTTCGCGGGCGAGGTAGCTGATGCCGCGGAAGTTCGGCAGCCCGTGCGGCCACGCCGGATTGTCCTGCTCGAAGTGGGATTGGTAGAGGAACCGCGGGTTGGGCAGCCAGCTGCCCAACCGTGCTCCGGACACCGCGAGGAGGGTCTGGTAGCCGCGGGCCATCCGACCCATGGCGGAGGCGAAAGCCGCTCCGCTGATCGACACCGCCGCCTGCACGGTCAAGTCGCGGAGGATGCGCGTCGGCACGACTCGCGAGAGGGAATCGGTTTCCAGCCAGCCCAGATCCGGGCTGCCCACATAGTCGGCGGTGAACACGTACGACGCGGCATTCTGCCCGCTTGCCGGTTTGTCCTCACCGGACATGGTCGCCGCGGCCGCGAAGACGAAAACCGGTGTGGTGACGGCGGTGGACTTCTTGGGTGCGGCTGCAGCCGTCACGTCCGCGGGTACGGGCCAGACGAGGCGGGTCCGCCGGGGTTCGTCGAATAGCGCCAGTTCCGTCGATTCCGACGGCGGATAGGGCACGGCCCGCAGCTGGCCGTCGGGCAGGCGGACCCGGCGCATCGCGAAGGCGCCGGCCAAGCGCCGCCGGTAGAACGGGTGCAGGCTCATCGACGTGACGTCGAACAGGGACAGGACGCCGAGTAGGACCACCGCGCCAGCACCGACCGCGACCACCTGTGCGCCGTCGGGCGAATGCGGTGAGGCCCCGCGCACCGCCCAGGCCGCCACGACGGCGATGGTGAGCAACCACGACACCACCAGGACGATCAGCGTCACCAGGACGAGGAGAAGCTGCAGCGCGCCCTGCGGCACGGCCTGCTTCGGTGCGGCGGGTTTGCCGCGCAGTCGGCCGACGATCCCGGCCAGCGAACCACGGTTGCGCCAGAGGATGGCGGCCAGCACGGCGACATAGTTCAGGACCAGGACCGTTGAGACCGGTGCCGCCACACCAGCGGCACCGGTCGGCCCACCCCCCGACCACACGGCCCGCATCGCCCAGGGGATCACGAACGTCGCCACTGCGACCAGAGCCGCACCGGCCGCGGCGACCTGCCCGACGCGGGTCAGCGCGGTGTTGAGATCCATCGCCCAGCGCTTCGTCGACACCGCTTCGGCCAGATTCGCGCCGGCCAGCGACAGCACCGCCAACGCCGCTGTCACACCGATGACGGCCAGCGACGGTTGGGTGTTCGACGTGGTCGTCGACCAGGCAGAGTCGAGTTCCACCGCCGAGATCGGCAGTCGGGCGTACAGCACGCCGAGCAGTACGCCCAGCACGACGGCCGGAGTGAAGACGACGGCCAGCGACAGCAGCATGTTCTTCGCGACGACGGCCAGTGCCACCGCCAGCTCGCGCGGCGAGTCGGCGATGTAGCTGGCGTGTCGCCGGACCCGGTCGTATTCGACCGAACCGCGTTTGAACGACCGGTCGACGGGCAGCGGTTCGTCGGGAATGTCGGCGGGGTTGTCGGCTCCCAAGGTCTCACTCATGCCTGTCGGCCAGATCGACGACTTCGGTGGGCTGTGCGCGGCCTGTAGGAACGCTCCGGCGAGGAATCCGCCACCGGAGACCGAGACGATGTAGTCGGTTTCGGCCAGGACGTTGCGCGACGTGGAGTCGGCTTTCGCGTCGATGCTGCCCGAGAGTGCCTGCAGCGCGCCGAGCGCCACACTGCCGGCACGGATCCCGCCGCCGGATAGGCAGACCGCGGTGGTGTCGGTCGTCGTCGGGTCGGCCACCGTCGGCACCCAGTATGCGCGCCGCCAGCGGTACTGTTCGGGCGACTCGTCATCGCGACTGCCCGCGAACACGTGCGCCCCGTCGGCTGTGTGAGCGGCGCTGCGTCTACGGAAGCGCCACGAGAAGAACGCCCGCCCGGCGTGCCCCAGCAGTGCCCCGACGACGATGAGGACGACGGGCACGATCATGACGAACTTGAGAGTGGCGAACGGTGCCGACCATGCGCCGCTGTGGTGCAGCAGGGCGACGTCCTCGCCGACGTCGGAGAGCGCGGCGACGCCCAGCATGCCGAGCAGCACCGTCATGGTCGTGCGCACGGGTCCGGAGAATGCGCGCGAGCGCAGGAAGAGCGCGACCGCGCCGAGCGCGAGGGTGAACCCGGCGATGAACCCGAAGTCGAAGCGCACCGCCCGGTCGAGCTCGGCGGCGCGCGCGCCCGGATCGCCGGTGAACTCGTAAACCAGGATGTCGTCGTCGGACGCCAGCCTTCCGAAGACCACCACGAGGGCGAGACCGACCACAAACGCCACAAGCAGTGCGGCGTCCGTTGTCGGTCGGCGATGGCGACCCGCGGCTGAAAACCCGCTGTTGTCCGACGGAGGGTGCAATCGCTTGGCAGGCACGCGCCCATTATCGGCCCTCACGGTGCGGTGCACTCCAAGTCGGCTTCAAGTGAAAGACAAGCGGTCCCGGCGACGGTGGGTGGGCACAGAAAACCGACTCCGGATAGATCCATTCGAATCAATCCGACTGGAGAAAGGCATTGCGATGTCCTCCCTGCTCTTCCGATTCGGCCGCACTGCGGCCCTGCATCCGTGGCGGACGCTCGCCGGCTGGCTCGTCGCCGTCGTCGCGCTGTTCGCACTCGCCGGCACGGTCGGCGGCACGACCCAGGACGATTGGGACGTGCCCGGCACCGAGTCCCAACACGGCCTGAACCTGTTGCGCGAGCACCTCCCGAACTCGGGTAACGCGACGGCCAACGTCGTGCTGCACGACGACCAGCGCATTCCGGCATCCACGCTATCCGCACTCGCCGCCCGGCTGGCCGCCGTGCCGCACGCAGCCCACGTCGATCCGCCGCGGCTCTCCGACGACGGGAAGACCGCGGTCCTGCACCTGGCCTACGACGCCCAGGTCACCCACCCCGATCTGATGGGCAACATCAAACCGCTGGACCAGGCGGTCCAGCCCACGCGCGACGCGGGCATCCAGGTCGAGTTCGGCGGTGACCAGCCGGCCACCGCCGCCGCGCCAATCAAGGGTCATGGCGAACTGATCGGCGTCGGGGCGGCCCTGCTCATCCTGATGCTGGCCTTTGGGTCGGTCGTCGCGGCCGGCTTGCCGATCGTCGTCGCACTCGGCGGCCTCGCTGCCGGTTCGGCCGGGGTCACCCTGCTCGCGGCGGTCACCGACGTGAGCACCTCCGCACCGGTCGTCGCCTCGATGGTCGGGCTCGGCGTCGGCATCGACTACGCCCTGCTCATGGTGTCGCGGTTCACCGAGAACCTTCGAGCAGGGCATGCCGTCCCCGATGCGACCGGCATGACCCTGGCGACCGCGGGACGGTCGGTCGTCTTCGCGTCGCTCACCGTCCTGGTGTCCCTGCTGGGGCTGGGCCTGGCCGGGTTGGCCACCTATAAGTCGTTCGGCATGGCCACCGGTATCGCCGTCGTCGCCGCGATGGTGTCGGCGCTGACGCTCGTGCCGGTGCTCTGCCGATTCGCCGGTACCCGCCTGCAACCGCGCCGCGAACGCCGCGGTGCCGCTCCGGCCGACCGGGCGCTGACGATGCGGTGGGCCCAGCGGGTTTCCCGCCGCCCGCTGGTGTGGGTCCTGGCCGGGACAACTGTGCTGCTCGCGCTCGCCGCACCCCTGGTGGACATGCGCACCTGGCCGCAGGACGACAGCACGCAGACGTCGGAGGCCACCAACCGCCGTGCCTTCGACCTGGTCGCCGCAGAATTCGGTCCCGGCGCGAACGGACCCGTGGCGATTGTCGCGCAACGCGCCGCAGTCACCGACGGCGCGGTTACCTCTTTCGCCACCCGCGTGGCCGGCGACGACGACGTCGCGCGGGTCAGCCCGGTCGTCCACTCGCCCGACGGTGCGATCTCGATGTTCACCGTCGAGCCGAAATTCAGCCCGGCTGACGAACGCACCGGCGGGTTCATCGCACACCTGCGCGACGTAGCACCCGACGGCGTCATCGTGACCGGATGGTCGGCCTTGCTGTCAGACATCAGTGATGAGCTGGCCGTGCGGCTGTGGCTGGTGATCGGCTTCGTCGTCACCGTGTCCGTGCTGCTGCTGATGGTGATCTTCCGGTCGATACTGATCCCGCTCAAGGCCGCGGCGATGAACTTGCTGTCGATCGGTGCCGCCTACGGCGTGATCACCGCGGTGTTCCAGTGGGGTTGGGGAGCCGGGCTGATCGGCCTCGACCACGCGACGCCGGTGTCGAGCTGGGTGCCGATCCTGATCTTCGCGATCCTGTTCGGTCTGTCGATGGACTACGAGGTGTTCCTCCTCAGCCGGATCCGCGAGGACTGGTTACGCACCGGCGACGCCCACGGCAGCGTCGTGCGCGGGCTGGGCGACACCGGCAAGGTCATCACCTGCGCGGCGGCGATCATGGTCGCGGTGTTCCTCGGCTTCGCCAGCGAGGGTGACGTGGTGGTCAAGATGCTTGGCGTCGGCATGGCGACGGCGATCCTCGTGGACGCCACCGTCGTCCGGATGGTCCTGGTGCCCGCCACCATGACCCTGCTCGGGCGGTGGAACTGGTGGCTGCCCGCGTGGCTGGACCGGCTCCTGCCGGAACTGGATGTCGAGGGAACCTCGAATTTCGACGACCAGGTCGACGACGGTGATCGCGCCGACGGTGTCCACGCCGACCGTGACAGTGCCGACGGTGACAAGGCCGATGACGGGGAGGAGCGAGTCCCGGTCTTGGTGGGCTGAGCCTCGACCGTCAGAAGCCGAACTGATCCCGCTGGTCGCGCAACCGTTGCGCGGCCAGCGGGATCTCCCATTGCTCGCACAGCGCGACTGCCCGGTCGGCGTGTGCCGTGGCCGCCGCGGTGTCGCCCAGCGCGGCGTGCGCGTAGGCGAGGTAGGCGTCGACCGGTCCGGCCGCGTTGCCCGAGCCTCCGGAGCAGCTGTGGCCGGCAAACGGGCCGAGCAAAGCGAGTACGTCGGCAGCCAACCCCGGGTCCTCCAGATACATCGCCACCTCCGCAGCGTTGCACCACGCCAGCATCGAGAACCAATCCTCGTGATCGAGGTCGATGGGGTGGGTCCGCACATACTCACGGGCGTCATCGACGCGGCCGACGCGGCACAGCAGCGCGGCCACCACCGCTGACAGGGGAAGCGCATCACTTTCCGCCATCGCCAGGAGCGGCTCCACGACGTCGGGTCCTGACCCGCGCCACACCGCGTAGACGAAGACGGCGCCCATCATCGCCTGCTCGGACTGGGGGATCGTGGCCTGCTGGTGCAGGCGTTGCACCCGCTCCAGCATCTGCTCACACTCCTCGGTGCGCCCGCCCATGGCCAGCCACGGCATGAGAAGGCCGGCCAGGACGAGCTCGGCATAGACCAGCCGCAGCCGTTGTGCCTCCTCGAGGGCCTGGTCGGCGAACTCGCGCATGAGCTCGGGCTGCCCCGCCTCGGCGTGGGCGACCGCCGCCAGCGTCAGGGACAGGACGGTGTCGCGGTCGCGCCCGATCGAGCGGGCGATCCGCACCGAGTCCTCGGCGAGGCGGATGCGCTCGTGCGTCGTGGCCGGCGTCCACAGGGCAACCGCGGCGATCTGCATGACTTCGACGCGCAACGCGGGGTCGTCGAGCTCGGCGGCCATCGCCATCGCCTCGTCGACCAGGGTGCGCCGCACGGCGACCGGCTCCGCGTAGTACAGCTCGCCGGCGAGGGAGACCGTCGCGCGACAGCGCAGCGGTGACGGATCGGGAGACAGCGCCGCCAGCCCCTCGCGCAGGGCGGCGACGAGCGATTCGTCGACCTCGCCGTGGAAGGTGGTCTGCCACAGCGCGCCCTGCGCCGGTGAAATCGCCGCACGCAGCACGAGCTCGGTGTCGCCGACGGACCGCGCGGCATCGATCGCCGCGTGGATGTCCGCAGTCAGCTCGACCCATCGACCGGCCCACCGGTACGCGTCGGCCCGGGCGATCAGCACGTCGTAGCGGTCGCGGGGGGTCGCCCCGGGATCGTCGTCCATCGCCGTCAGCGCTGCCCTGAGCAGCGCTGCGGTCTCCTCATGGGCGTGCACGTCGCGGGCGACCTCAGACGCGGCGACCGCGGCCCGCCATGCCGTGCCTGCATGCGTCGGACCGGCCGCGAGCCAGTGCCGAGCCTCCTCGACCGCCCGTCCGCGCCCGTCCAGCGCCCGGGCCGCGGCGACGTGCCGACGCGCGCGGCGCGACGCCGACAACGAGTCGTAGAGGGTGTCGCGCACCAGCGCGTGCGCGAACGAGTACCGGTCGATGCCGTCTTCGACGACGAGCCCGGCGGCCACGGCCGGTTCGAGCGCCTCCAGCACCGCGTCCTCGTCGGTGTCGGCCAGTGCGGCCAGCGTCTGTCCGTCGACGCGGCGCCCGAGGACGGCGGCATCGGTGAGCATCGCGACGGTCGGTTCGGGCAGCCGGTCGACTCGTCGGGTCAGGACGTCGTGGACGGCGCGGGGGGTGTCGGCGGCCGCCAGCAACGGTCCGAGCCCGCCACGGTCGGCGGCCAGGCGGGCGTACTCGACGACGAAGAACGGATTGCCCGCCGTCCGGTCGCGCAGCGTCTCGACCACTTCGGGGTCGGGTTCGTCGTCGGTCAGATGGGCCACGACGTCGGCCACCGCCTCCGACGACAGACCGGTCAGGGTCAGCCGCAGCGCGTGCCGCCGCGCAAACGCCTCGGCGACGTCGGCCAGCAGCCCGGTCGGCTCGGGCTGGTCGCGCCACGTGGCCACGACAAACAGGTGCCCGGAACTCACCGTCTCGGCGAGCAGGAGCAGCACCCGCAGGGAGGCCGGGTCGGCCCAGTGCAGGTCCTCCAGGACGAGCACGACTGGTCTCGCCCGCGCCGCGTTCACGACGGCCCCGACGATTTCGCCTCGCACGGCGAAGGGCCCGTCATCGTCGTCGACCTGGGGGAAAGGGATGTCGAGTGCCGTCAGGACCGAGCGCCACGGCCATAGCGGTGGTGCGCCCTCATCGCTCGAGCTCAGGGCACGCACCACGGTGGCCCCGTCAGCCTGCGCATCGCGCGACAATTCGGCCACCAAGCGGGTCTTGCCGATGCCCGGCTCGCCGGTGACCGCGGCGAACGACGGAGTGCCGGCCAACGCGGCATCCATGCCGCGCAGCAGCGCCTCCTTCGGCCGGTCGCGCCCGACCATGGGCCACGGCGAGGCCGCCGCTGCCGGTTCGGTGGCAATTGGGTCGGACGGCGGAGTCCAGGCCAGTGCGGGGTCCTGGCGCAGTATCTGGTCTTGGAGTTCGCGCAGTTCCGCGCCCGGGTCGATGCCCAATTCGTCGTCGAGGACTTGCCGCACCTGGCGGAGCACGTCGAGGGCCTCACCCTGGCGACCCGAGCGGGCCAGGGCCAGGGCGCGCAGCGCCCACAACCGTTCACGCAGCGGATGGACGGTGGTCAGCGCCTCCAGGTCGCCGGCCACGGTGGCGTGTTGGCCGAGTGCCAGCTGTGCCACCGCGCGGTCCTCGACGGCGACGAGTCGGGTCTCATCGAGCCGTGCCCGCTCGGCCACGGCGGCGGGCGCGTCGCCGAGTTCGGCGTACGCCTGCCCGGTCCACCGCGCCAGCGACTGATCCAGGGTGCTCACGGCCTGCTCGAGGTCGACGCGGGCGGGAGCGGGGTTGGTCAGGAGGCGGTGCACATCGGCCACCTCCTGTTCGAACGCGGCGGCGTCGACGACGGCACCCTCGGGCAGCCGCAGCGCGTATCCGGGCCTCGCGGTGACGAGCACCGTCGCGGGTGCGCGGCGCTCGCGCTGCGGCTCGAGCACCTTGCGCAACCCCGACACGTAGGCCTGCAGGGTTGCAGTCACCCCGGGCGGCGGCTCGTCACCCCACAGCAGGTTGACGATCGTATCGACGCTGACCGGCCGCCCCGACGAGAGGGCGAGGGCCGTGACGAGTGCCCGCTGCTTGGGTGTGCCGAGGTCCAACCGTGCACCGTCGCGATACATCTCGACCGGACCCAGCACGCGAAGCTCCACGGGGAAATCCTAGTGGCGCACCGCGGCCCGGGTCCGGTCCGGCCTGCGCGCGGCCGGGTTCCAAGTGCGCTCCCAGTCGATCCCAAGTGCTCGACCGCACGCTCACGGTGTCAGATTCACCACCAGTGCGAGGAGCACATCATGACCGTCTCGACCATTTCGACCGACCAGTCCGCCGTCCGCGAACTCTGGGAGTTCCCCGGACTCGATGACATTGCGATCGTCTACCCCGACGATCCGGGATACGACGAGGCGCGCACCGCCTGGAACCTTGCCATCGACCAGCGGCCGGCGGCAGTGGCGTCGCCGACGAATGCCTGCGAGGTGGTCCGCATCGTGCGTGCCGCCCGCATCCTCGGTCTGCAGGTCGCCCCACAATCGACTGGGCACAACGCCGGGCCGCTCGCGGCGCAGTCCCTCGACGACGTGATCATCCTGCGCACCG
>CAZVVS010000176.1:0-10101 GCA_964630585.1 uncultured Gordonia sp. | reverse complement strand
CGCCCTGCTGATGCTCATCGGCGCCGTCGGCTGTGCATGGATGCTTCCGGGTGACGCCCATCAGGAACGACCGAAGGTCCGGTTCACCGACCCGCTCAAGGCGCTGCGCGACCGGACGCTGTTCATCACCGGCATCGGTTCGGCCTTCTACACCGGTGCGCTGTTCACCATCATCGCCTGGGCGCCGCTGGCCCTCTCGGCCGCCAATCGCGCCCACGGACACGGTGCGGTCGGCCCGATCGGCGCCGGAATGGTCTTCTTCGGCTGGGGCCTGCTAACCGCGGCAGCGGGCGTCTTCCTTGCCCCCCGGCTCGCGGACCGCTTCGGCCAGAAGGAGGGCGTGCTGGCCGCGATCGCCGTCTATGCCGTCGTGATGGCGCTGGCCGCCTACGGCTCGATGGCGCATTCCGTGCTGGTCATCGGCCTGGCAGTGATGCTGTCGGGCATCCCGTCCGGCGTCCTCAACACCCTCTTCACGAGTGTCGCCATGTCCAGCGGCGACACCAGCACCCCGCGGTCGGTGGCCAGCGCCGGATACAGCTTCCTGCGGTGGCTCGGCGGTGCGGCATCGGCGATCGCCGTCGCGCACATCGCCTCGGGATTCGGTGCCGCCGCTCCGTTCTGGTTCGCTTCGGTCTACTGCGTCATCGCCGTGGCGGCCGTCGCGCTGGTGCGCAACTCCGCCACCGACCACAAGCCGATCGCCCCCGACGCCGCACTCATCGGCGCCGAGGAAATGTAGGCCCTACTCGATTTCGGCCGAGCAGCTGAGCGGTCCACCCGAACTCGTGCCCTCGGCGACGACGGTGCCGCCGACGACGATCTGGCAGGTCACCGATCCGCTGACCACCATGGCGTCCAGCGACGCGGTGCCGTTGTCGGTGAATGCACTCACCGACCAGGGTGAGCGCACCGTCGCTGCCGTCATGATGCCGTTACTCGTGCGGTAGCGCACGACGATGAGGCTGCCGTCTCCGACGAGCCGATAGACGACCTGGCCGGGCGCCGACGGCGCCGTCGTCTGCGTCTGCTCGGTCGGCGACGTCGTCTCCGAGGTCGTCGTCTCGGAGGTTTCCGACGTGGTCTCCGACGTCGCGCTGGTGGTCTCCGACGTCCCCGGCCCATCGCCGTCGTGGCCGCCGGTGACCGAGATCAGGAAGGCCACCAGCAGGATCGCGACCAGCGCGGCGATGATCGACCCGATCAGGATCTTGGTGCGCTTGCCGTTGTCGGAACCGCCGCCTCCGCCGTAGGACTGGCCGTACTGCTCGGTCCCGTACTGCGCCGTCCCGTATTGGGTTCCCGGGTACGGCTGTGTTCCCTGGTACTGCTGGGTGCCGGGGTACTGCTGGGTAGCCGGGATGTCCGCGGGATCGTAGGCACTGGTCGGATGCTCCGGGTCGAACCGGCGAGTCGACGACCGGAACGGGTCCTGGGGATCTTGCGGTTGTGTCATGCCAGCCATTGTGTCACCTGCACGGCGCAACGCGCCGCCACCGGCCGCAGCCGATCACTCACCGGCGATGGCATCCAATGGTTTGGTCCGCGCCGCGCGGATCGCCGGCCACACCGCCGCGACCACCCCGACTACCGCCGCGCCGACCAAGGTGGCAAAGATCAACGACCACGGCAGGACCGGGTTGCCGATCCCCCACTCGCGCAGCGTGCGGACGACCGCAACGGCCAATCCGCAGCCCAGGACGATGCCCAACAGCGCGCCGAAGACCGCGATCAACACCGACTCCAGATAGATCATCCGGCGCACTTGAGCACGCGACATGCCGATGGCGCGCTCCATCCCGATCTCCTGGCGCCGTTCCACCACCGACAGCGCAAGAGTGTTCACAATCCCCAATACGGCCACCACCAACGCCAGGGCGAGCAGCGCATACAGTACGCCGAGCATCTGGTCGATCATCGACGAGAGCGAGCTCTTGAATTCCTCCGCGGTTTGCACCTGGACCGTCAGATACTTGGACGTCGCCTCGGTGAGCCGCTGCTGCACCGCGGCCTTGTCCGCATCCGTAGAGGCCAGGACGTACACGCCGCCGAGTATTTGCGCTGCGGGCGGCATGAGCTTGTCGTAGGCGGTGTTGCCCATCACCCACGCGCCCAGGACCGGGTTCAGGTTGTAGACCCCGACGACCGGTACCTCCACGGTCACCCCGTCGGGTCGCTTGAACTCGACTGTTGATCCGAGACTCCACCCGGGCTTCCGCGACGTCGGCTCGTCGACGATCATCCCGTTGGGCGTCAGCGAGCGGCCTTCGAGGAGGTCATAGTTCACGACGCTGCTGATCTGGCCGCCTACGGCCGCGCCGCCGAAGACCTGCTTTCCGTCAACCGTGCTGACCACCAGTCCCGACGCAACGGCTTGCGCCACCCCCGGTGTCTTCTTGACGGCATCCAGAACGGCCGGCGGGATGAACCCGTTGTTGACGCCGGTGAGGAAGAAGTCGACACGGACGTCCCGGTCGAGCGACTCGTCGATCGTGGCCTTGAACGACGAGCCGAGTGTGCCGATGATCGCGACGAGCATCAGCCCAATGGTCAGCGCGAAGGCGGTTGCGGCCGTGCGACGCGGATTGCGTGCGGCGTTGGTCCGCGCCAATTGGCCGATCTTCCCGAAGGGTTTGGCGACGACTCCCAGGACTGTGATGACCGGCAGCGACAAAGCCGGTGCCACGAGCACGACCGCCGCAATCAACAGCACGGCACCCGCTCCCACGACGATCGCCGGACCCGCTCCCTGGCGCAGCGCGGCAGCGACGGTGACGGCGATCCCGATCAGTCCGACGATTGCCCCGGACACCGTGCGTGCCCGTAGTGACCGCGGCTCGGCCATGGTCGCGCGCATCGCCTCCACGGGCGCGACCATGGCAGCGCGACGGGCGGGCAGCCAGGCGCTGAGCATCGTCACGACGATCCCGACGGCGAGTGTGGCGATCACCGCCGTCGGGGTGATCTGCAGTGAGCCGTTCGGCAGGCCCGTCGTGGCGATCGCGAGGGCTCGCAGGCCGACGGCCAATCCGACACCGACCGCGAGGCCGATGACCGCGCCCACCACCCCAACGAGGAACGCCTCGGTCAGCACCGAACGCGACACCTGTCGACGGCTGGCCCCGACCGCCCGCAGCAACGCCAGTTCCCGATTGCGCTGGGCCACGATCATGGCGAACGTGTTGTAGATGATGAAGGTGCCAACGATGATGCCGATCGCGGCGAACGCCAGCAGGATGTAGGTGAAGACCTGCAAGAACGTGTTGATGGAGTCCTTGTTCTCCTGGCGCACCTCGTCGCCGGTCTGGATCTTGAGTTGCGTGGGACCGATCAGGTTGCGGACACGCTCCTGCAGCTGCACGTCGGTGACCCCCGGCTGCGTCGAAAGCGACACAATGCCGGCGTGCTTGGAGTCGGAGAACAACGTGCGGGCCCACTGCGCGCTGAAGGCGACGTTCACGAATCCGCCGACCTCAAACGGTTGGTCGAGCAGACCGACGACCGTAACCTCCTGCGGTTCGGAAGTTCCCTGGCCTGCGACGACCTTCGTCTTCGACCCGACGTGCAGTCCGGCTTTGTCGGCGGCGGACTTGTTCACCGCCACCTCGCCCTCCCGTTCGGGCCCACGGCCGCCGGGAAGGATGACGTTCTCACCCTTGGCGACCGCCTTGTCCGGCGGCAGGAAGGTCGAGCCGATGCTCGGCGCATTGCCGGTCTGCAGCGCCTTGCCCTCGGCGGTGGCCAGGGCCACCGCCCCGGTGTAGTTGGAGGCGAGTCGGTCGTAGCCGAGTTTGTCCCGATTCGCCCGCAGCTGCTTCACGACCGAGACCGGTACCCCGGCGCCTCCCTGGGCGCCCGACATGGCGAGCTCCCTCGGGTTCTTCGGCGAGATCTGGACGGCCACGCCCTGCGCAGTCTTGTCGAAGATGCTGCTGAAGGCATTCGAGATGGTGGCCGTGAAGACCATCGAGCCGGCCACGAAAGATGTCCCGAGGACCACCGAGAAGACGGTGAGGAACAACCTCACCTTGTGGGCGGCGAGATTGCGCACCGACACCCGCCGCATGACCGAACCCACGGCTACACGACCTGCCCGGCGGTCGGGACGGCACGGTTGTCGAGGTGGCGCATCACCTCGAACACCGAGTCGGCGTCGGGGTTGCGAAGTTCGTGAATGATCTGCCCGTCGGCGAGGAAGACAACGCGGTCGGCGTAGGACGCGGCCCGCGGGTCGTGCGTGACGATGACGACGGTCTGCCCGAACTCGTCGGTCGAGGCGCGCAGGATCGACATGACCTCGCCCGACGACCGGGAGTCGAGGTTGCCGGTCGGCTCGTCACCGAAGATGATGGCGGGTCGGCCGACCAGGGCTCGTGCGCACGCGACACGTTGCTGCTGTCCGCCCGACAGTTCGCTGGGGCGGTGATCGAGGCGCTCGGACAAGCCGAGCCGCGAGACGACCGCGTCCATCCATTGCTGGTCGACGTCACGACCGGCGATGTCGCAGGGCAGGGTGATGTTCTCCCGTGCAGTGAGGGTCGGGACGAGGTTGAAGGACTGGAAGACGAAGCCGATGCGGTCACGCCGCAGCACGGTCATGGCCTTGTCGCTGAGTCCGGTCAGTTCGGTGTCGCCGATGACCACCCGCCCTGACGACGGGGTGTCCAGCCCGGCCAGGCAGTGCATGAGCGTCGACTTACCCGACCCCGATGGGCCCATGATTGCGGTGAACTCGCCAACGGGGAACGCGATGTCGACCCCGCGCAGGGCGTGGACCGCCGTGTCCCCCGCGCCGTACACCTTGGTCACCCCGGCCGCACCGGCCGCGATCGCACCCGGTGCCGCGGCGGGACGCGGAGCCGGCCGGGGATGTTGGGGCGCCGGAACCGACTGCGGGTACGACGGCGGCGGTTCCGGTACCGCGTATTGGACAGTCGGTTCCGGCTGGGCGTACCGAACGACCGGTTCCGGTACCGCGTACTGAACGGTCGGTTCCGGTTGCGCGTATTGAACAGCCGGTTCGGATTGGGCGTAGTGCCCGGATTGTGCCGGTTGCACGCGCTGGACGCGTTGCACTCGCTGCACGGGCTGCTGGGGCTGCTGGGGCTGCTCGGGCTGCTCCGGGACGGCGTGGCGCGGCGACATGGGTTCTACGGTGCCACATTCACCGCCGCGTCGGGGTCAACCCGACGCCGGCGCTGCGCGCGGCCGGGGAGGGCGGGCACGCCCAAGTCCGGATGAACTCCCGCAGGTCGTCGTCAGAGCGCGGCGGGTTTGCCGGGTATTGCAGGAAGCTCAGCCACACGCGCATGACCATCTCGGCCAATCCGGTCATGGCGTCATCGTCGTAGCCGTGGGCCGCCCAATCGACGTCGAGCCGGCGCAACATCTGCGCACCGAGCGCAACCGCACTGGCCGAGGTGGCCTCGCGGGTGAAGAATTCGGTCTCCCCCGCCCGCACCATCAGGCCGATCATCGGCTCGTCGGGCAACACCCGCAGGCAGTAGATGATCGTCTCGGTGATCGCGTCGTCGGGAGTGTGCACATCCGACAGGGCCACCGCCATGCGGTCGAGAAAGTCCGCGGTCCCCGCAGTCGCGACAGCCACCAGCATCTCGTCGACCGACGAGTAGTAGCGATACACGGTCTGCCGGGTGACCCCCAGCTCGCTGGCAACGTCGGCGAGCCGCGTCTTCTGGGCGCCGTAGCGCTCGACGCAGTTCGCCGCCGCGGCAAGGATCCGCGCCCGGGCCTCGTCAGAGTCCTGGGGCAGATCCCCCTGCCAGCCTCGGGTCCTCATGCCCGCAATGCTCTCACACGGCCCCGACGGTGACCGGTTCGCGCGGGTCACCGTCGGCACCCGGCGTGATCGGCGCCGCCGCCCCCGCTGTGCCCGCCGCGCCGCCGCGACGACCGCGGGCCAATGCCACCGCCAGCGCAACGTTCAGCGCGACGGTCGCGACGACGAAGCACGCGATCACATACGGCAGGTTGCCGATAGGCGTCACGTCGGCGGTGATCCCGTCCTTGGCGTCGAGGAACGCCGGTAGCGCGTAGATCCACAGCGTCAGGTGGACGATCAGGAACAGCGGACCGAACACGACGACGAAGGGAAACGCCGAGCGCGCCTGAGCCGCACCGAGCTCCGGCTCTGCCCGCAGACGCCGCCACTGGGTGTACAGCACGTAGAGGCCGATCGCCCAGATCAGCACCATCTCGATCAGGTAGACCACGAGCTGGGCATCCTGGTTCGCATCGGGGCCTCGGCCGAAGACCGCGGTCGGAATCGACAGCAGCGGCATGCTGATCACCGCCAGGACGCCGGCGACCACGATCCGCCAGGCCAGCGACAGGCCGCGCGGCCGGCGTCCGGCCAACGTCGGGTTCTGTACGAGTATCACGGCCAGGTAGATCAGCACGGCGAACGAGACCGTCGCGAAAAGCCACACGCTGCCCCACGGCACCGATGCCAGGGTGGGCACCGCGGACGGGTTGCCCAGCTTGTCGGGGGTGATCCCCTGCTGCTGGAGCTGCTCGATCGTCGGGCGGTAGTACGGCGCATCGACATTCCACGCCCACCACTTCAGCTGGGGGCCGAGTTGGTCGAAGATCTCGTAGAACACCTGGAACACCAGGGCGACGGCGAACGCACCCCGCAGCGCTCCCCGTTTGGATCCGTCGAAGAAGCCCCACGACCGCACGATCTCGTAGATAAGTGCCGACAGCGCCGGGTAGAACGCGACGATGTAGAGCGGCAACCGGTCGAACATGAAGTTCACCGTGAAGACGTTGTGGGAGAACATGAATCCCATCGCCTCTTCGGCGTGGAACCACTCCGGGAAGTACAGCGGCGGCTCGATGACGAACAGGTAGACCAGCGAGCCTATCCAGATCGCCAGGTTCGTCGGGTCGCCGTCGCGGCGCAGGCGCCGGATCGCGTGAATCAGTGCGAGGACGGCGCCGAGGATGATGGTGACCTCCAGGACCGGCAGGGTCCAGTTGGTCAGCTCGGTCGGATTGCGGAACGTGACAACCGGGTTGGCGTCCTCGCAGAGGAAGCCGAGGTAGCGCGTGATGATGGACGGGACGTCGCCCGCGGTGCAGACAGCCATCGTGCTCAGACCGCCGTTGCTTGATCAGACGCGACCGTGGACGCGATCGCCGGCGCTGCCGACGAGACACTCGGGATGTCCTCGACCGGTGTCCCCTTGGGGATCAGCAGCGCCCGCCCACCGGGCGTCGGCTTCCAGTCGCGCCAGATGTCACTCGGCGGATCGAGTTGGTTGTCGGTCCCCTTGGGCAACTTGGTGCGACCGAACAGCTTCTTCAGACCGAACCAGGCGAACCCGGCGAGAACGCGGGGGCTCTTGACCATCGTCGTGACCGACTCGTCGAGGTTGAAGACGTCGGCGAAGTGCTGCCCGACGACCGCATCCTCGCGCGTGGTGGCGGAGATGAAGTTGAACAGCGGCCACGCGGCCCGGTAGGCCAGCTTCTGCCGCCATGGCGGAGCGATGTCGGTGCCCTCGGCGTTGGCATATCCCTGATCGCGGGCCAGCGCCAGCGTCCAGATCTCATCGAGCAGCTTGCGCTGCGCGCCGAAGTAGTCCTTGGCGAAGGCGCCGTCCACCGAGTCGGCCGCGGCCAGCTTCTCGCGCAGCAGCACCGACGACTTCGCCGCCGAGCTCATGCCCTGGGCGTAGAACGGATTGAAGCCGCAGACGGCGTCGCCGATGACGACCAGGCCGCCGGGCGGGGTCTCCAACTCGTCGTAGCGCTTGCGGCGGTTACCGGTCGACTTGGTGACGAACACCTTGGAGAGCGGCTCGCACTGTTCCACCGCGCGGGCGAAGGCGGGAGCGCGGACCTTGCGGACCGTCTCGATGAACTCGTCCTCCTTGCGTGGCATCGGGTGGCCCCAGGAGCCCATCGTCACCAGGACGCGGTCGCCCTCGATCGGGAAGATCTGGCACAGGAAGTCGTGCTCGATCGGGTGCGGCTTGGAGTCCGCGGTCGGCATGACCGACATCTGCGCCCACCACCACTCGTCGGGCAGATCGGCCGGCTTCTGGTACCAACGCGAGACGTAGGTGACGCCGGCGTCGAGCGACTGCACCCGCGCCTCCGGCCATCCGGCCTGAACCAACCATTCCGAGACCGCCGAGCCGCGGCCCAGGGTGTCGACCACGAAGTCGGCCTCGATGAGGCGGCGCTCGCGCCCACCCTCGTCGCCACCGACCGCCCACACACCGGTGACCCGGCCGCCGGGCTGACCGCCGTTGACGATCTCGAGACCGGCGACGGAGACGCCCTCTTCGACGCGGATGTTGGGCACGTTCGCCAGCTGGTCGCGCAGGGTGCGCTCGATGAGCAGGCGCGAGGCATAGACCATCGTCATCGGCGCCTCTTTGCGCGGCACCCAGTATTCGCCCTCGCAGTGCGCCGCGGCCAGCGAAGCCATCATGTGCAGGCCGCCAGCGTCGAGCAGCGCGTCCTCGAATCCGGGGAACAGGTTGTCCATGGCGCGCCGGCCGGAGTTCAGCAGGAAGTGCGGGTGCTTGCTCTGCGGGATGCCGCGACGGTGCTCGGCGTCATCTGGGATGATGTCGCGCTCGAGCAGGAGCACCTCGTCGAAATAGGGCGCAACAGCTCCCGCGGCGCACATGCCCGCGATACTGCCGCCCAGGATTACTGCGCGTTTACCCAGAGCCACCGATCCACTCCATTCACGTCATACATTTTTTGGATGATGTCTAACCATAGGTTTGTGAAGGCCGTCACGTCAAGGCCTGGCCGCCCAGGGCAGGGGGCACGACCCCGCGCAGAACCTCCACACACACCAACGCCGACGCCCGGGTCCATCAGGTGGACCCGGGCGTCGGCGTTGGTGTCGTGTCGGGGCGGGTGTCAGCCCTGCTCGAGGCGCGCGGTCAGCGCATCGAGCTCAGCGCGCAGCTGCGCGGGCAGCTTGTCGCCGATGAAGTCGAACCACTCGTTGATCGACGGCAACTCGTTGCTCTGCCACTGCGCGTTGTCGACGGCAAGCGCCTCGGCCACGTCGGCGACCTCGACGTCGAGGCTGTCGAGATTCAGCGACTCCGGCGTCGCGACGGTGCCGATGGCGGTCTCCTGACCGTCGGCCTTGCCTTCGATCCGGCCGATGATCCACTCGAGCACGCGGCTGTTCTCGCCGAAGCCCGGCCACAGGAAGCGACCGTCATCGCCGCGGCGGAACCAGTTGACGTAGTAGATCCGCGGCAGCTTGTCCACGTCGGCCTTCTCGCCGAGGCTCAGCCAGTGCTGCAGGTAGTCGCCGACGTTGTAACCGATGAAAGGCAGCATCGCCATCGGGTCGCGACGTACCTGGCCGACGGTGCCCTCGGCCGCAGCAGTCTGCTCGGAGCCGACGGTGGCGCCCATGAACACGCCGTGCGCCCAGTCGCGGGCCTCGGTCACCAGCGGAATCGTCGTCTTGCGTCGACCGCCAAACAGGATCGCAGAGATCGGCACACCAGCCGGGTCGTCCCATTCCGGCGCGACCGACGGGCACTGCGACAGCGGCGTGCAGTAGCGCGAGTTGGGGTGGGCTGCCTTGGTGTCGGTCTCGTCGCGGTACCAGTCGTTACCGTGCCAGTCGATCAGGTGCTCCGGATCGCCCTCGAGGCCTTCCCACCAGATGTCGTTGTCATCGGTGCGCGCGACGTTCGTGTAGATCGTGTTGCCCGCTTCGATGGTCTTCATCGCATTCGGGTTCGACGAGTGGTTGGTGCCCGGCGCGACGCCGAAGAAGCCGAACTCCGGGTTCACCGCGTAGAGCCGGCCGTCCTGGCCGAATCGCATCCACGCGATGTCGTCGCCGACGGTCTCGGCGCGCCATCCCGGGATGGTCGGCTGGATCATGGCGAGATTGGTCTTGCCACAGGCACTCGGGAAGGCTGCGGCCACGTAGTAAGCCTTGTCCTCCGGGCTGATCAGCTTGAGGATCAGCATGTGCTCGGCGAGCCAGCCCTCGTCGTGGGCCATCGCCGAGGCGATGCGCAGCGAGTAGCACTTCTTGCCGAGCAGCGCGTTGCCGCCGTAGCCCGAGCCGTACGACCAGAT
>CAZVVS010000175.1:0-10117 GCA_964630585.1 uncultured Gordonia sp. | reverse complement strand
GCCAAGACCCGCGCCGTCGACACGCTCAACAAGCCGGCCGTGAAGTACACACTCATCGGCGTCGGCTCGCTGACCGTCGTGGTGCTCGTCCGGAAAGTGATGCGACGCCGACGGTGATACCTACACGCAAAGCACTGGCCCCCGCGCTCGTGGTGCTCGGGGTCGGTTTCGCTCTCACCGGTTGCACCAGCGGACCGAGCTACCCCGACAACGTCGGTTCGGTGGGCACGTTCGGGAACCTGGCCAAGCCGGCGATGTCGGTGTCCGGGTGGCAGGGCCGCCCGCTGCGCGATTCGGCCGTGGGCGTGATGCCCGGTGCGCCGATCCTGGTGAACACCCGCGACGGCCTGCTATCCGACGTGGACGTGGAGGGACCCGACGGCCGTGTGCCCGGGCGGATGATCGACGGTGGGCAGCGCTGGCAGTCGAATGGCACGTTGTCGTTCGGCTCCCACTACACGCTGACCGCAGCGGCGCGTGGCGTCGCGGGCGAGCGCGCGCAGAAGGTCGCGTTCACGACCAGCTCGGCGTCGAGCTTCGCCTCCCCGTCGACGGTGATCGGCGACGGCGAGACCGTCGGCGTCGGGCAGAGCGTCCCCATCAACTTCGACGCGCCGGTGTCCAACCGGCTCAATGCGCAGCGGGCCATCACGGTGACCACGGACCCGCCGGTCGAGGGTGCCTTCTACTGGCTCAACGATTCAATGGTCCGGTGGCGGCCCGAGCACTTCTTCGCCCCCGGGACGAAGGTGTCGGTCTCGGTCAAGGTGAAGGGCATCGATCTGGGCGACGGCGTGTTCGGCCAGAACAACCTCACCTCGCACTTCACCATCGGTCGCCGCCTGGTGGCGATCGCCGACGACAAGACCAAGCAGATCGTCGTCTACGTCGACAACAAGCCGGTCCGCACGATGGCCACGTCGATGGGCAAGGACTCCACGCCGACCAACACCGGCGTCTACATCGTCGCCGAGCGCGTACCGCAGGTGATCATGGATTCGTCGACCTACGGGGTCCCGGTGAAGTCGGCCGAGGGCTACCGCGAAGTGGTCTTCGACGCGTCGCGGATCTCGTTCAGCGGGATCTACGTCCATTCCGCACCGTGGTCGGTGGGCCAGCAGGGCTACTCCGACGTCAGCAACGGCTGCCTGAACGTCAGCCCGGACAACGCCCGTTGGTTCCGCCAGAACACCCTGCGGGGCGACGTGGTGATCGTCAAGAACACCGTTGGACCTCCTCTGCCGGGCGACGACGGCCTGGGGGACTGGAACATCCCGTGGTCGGTCTGGAAGAAGGGCAACGCCTGAAATCTGACTCCCACCTGGCTCCAGATCGCGTGGCCGGGAATGGATTTCGCGCCTGCGGCCGACGGTGATAATGTCTTGGAGTCGCATTCGCGAGCGCCATTAGCTCAATTGGCAGAGCAGCTGACTCTTAATCAGCGGGTTCGGGGTTCGAGTCCCTGATGGCGCACACTTCTCCCCCGTCCGGATCATCCGGGCGGGGGCTTTTTCCCGTTTCCAGCCACTCGAACGGCACGCCCGTGCGCATGGCGATGAGCCGCACGACGGCCAGCGGCGCGACCGACCGGCCGTTGAGGTAGCGCGACAGTGTTTCCTGACGGACGCCGAGGTACTCGGCCATCTCTCCGACCGGCACGCCGGAAACCGTGATCGCCTTTTTGAGGCGATCCGCTTTATCAAATTCGGGGATCATCCCCGGGATATATGCGGTGGTCATAACACCTATTGAAGCACAACGCTATGCGTCTGTCTATACCGACTTCGCGCGTTGAGCTTGCGTGGCATCGCGTATCGGTGTACTCATCACTTTATGACTTCCGCTCACAACGAGATGCTTACCCGTGACGTCTGCGAGGTGCTCGACGTCACGCCGTCGGCCGTCTCCCGCATGGTCGCCCGCGGCGATCTCAAGCCCAAGCGCGTCCTGCCCATCGGGCCGGGCGTTTTCGTCTTCCGTCGTCGCGACGTCGAGAAGCTCGCCGCCAAGCGCAGCGCCTACACCCCAACAAAAAACGGCCGCCCCGCGCTGCAACGCCGGACGGCCCAAACGAATCGGAAAGGATTCGACATGCAGGATATCACCCCCGCCTCGTCGGCCGGCGCATCGCCGTTCGACGGCATCCGGCGGACCACCCCAGAGGGCCGCGAATACTGGTCGGCCCGCGACCTCATGCCGCTGCTCGGGTACGACTCATGGCGCCGCTTCGCCGACGCGATCAAGCGGGCGAAGATTGCCGCCCACACGTCCGGGCGGGATGTGACCAGCAATTTTGCCGGCGCCGTCAAAATCTCCGAGACGAAACCCGCCGAGGATCACCACCTGTCGCGCTTCGCCTGCTACCTGATCGCCATGTCGGGTGACCCGCGCAAGCCCGAGGTTGCCGCCGCGCTCGCCTACTTCGCGATCCGCACCCGCGAAGCCGAGACCGCGACCTCGGACCTGACGCAGCTGTCCCGCCGCGACATCCTCCTCATGGCGCTGGAGGCCGAGGACCGCGCCGACCAGCAGCAGGCCCGCGCCGAGGTCGCCGAGCGGGAACGCGACGAGCTCGCCCCGGTCGCCGGGAAGTTCCTCGACGCCGAGGGTGACCTGTCGGTCCGCGACGCCGCCCAAGCACTCACCCGCGCCGGGGTGAAGGTCGGACAAAACCGCCTGTTCGCCCTACTCGACGAGCGCTACGGGTGGATCAAGCGCGCCGTCGGCGATGGCCGGTACCGCGTCATCCAGTCCGCCATCGAATCGGGCTACATGTCGGTCATCCCCCAATCCCACTACCACCCCAAAACCGGGGTGCTGGTGTTGGACGCCCCACAGCCGCGCGTCACACCCAAGGGCGTGCAGCGCATCCTCGTCGACCACGGCGGTGCCGCATGATTGCCGCCGCTTTCCAGTATTCGGGCCTGGGCATCATCCTCGGGATGTTGCTGGTCACGGCCGTCATCGTGCTGTGTGAGCGTCGTGACCACGACCTGGACGCCGACCAGCTCGAGCAGCGCCTGCGCGGCTACCAGCGCGGCCCGCACTGCACCCGTCCGACCGTGACGCGAAATCGGGAGGTGCGCCGATGAGCACCCCGACCAGTCTGCCGCTGGCCATGCTGCGCATTCTGCGCGACGACATGATCGCCACGTGCGACGGGCAGCGCGCCCGGGCCAACCTCGCACCCGACGCCGAATCGGACATGGCGTTCGCCATCCTCTCGACGCTGCACCCGTTCACCATCCGCCTGAGCGACCTCGTCGCACGACTGGAGGCCGACCGATGAGCCACCCGATCGAACTGTCCGAGGTCGCCCGCGCGGCCTACGACCGCATGGTCGTCGCCCGTGAACAGGTCGCCTACTTCCGCGAGATCGAGGACGCCGCCCGCGCGGTCATCGAGGCCGAACTGGGCGAGGGCCATGACGCCGGCACCGTCGACGGCGTCGAGGTCGTCACCTGGAAGCCGGTCAAGTCGACGCGCCTGGACACCGCCACGGTCAAGCGCGAGCTGCCCGACGTCTACGCCCTCTACTCCAAGACTGCCGAGTCGCGCCGATTCGTGGTCGTCACCGCAAAGGACCACCGATGAGCAACATCACCATTCACGACGTCGACAACTACGGCCGCCACGCGGTGGTGCCCGGGCGGATCTCGGTCGCCGAGCTGGCCGAGCGCGAACCCTCGCTGGTCGCCGATGCCGATGCCAAGCTGTGCCCGCGTGACCGCAGTATGCCGTGCGGCATTGTGTACGTCGACGAGCTCTCGCGCCGACTGACCTCCCCGTCGACCGCTGTCACCCGCGTCATGCCCGCTGTCAGCTCCGAGCCGCTGGCGGTGCTGGCATGAGTGCGGCGGAGCGCACGGCCCGCGCCATGGCCGAGATCGAAGCGGCCCGACAGGGGCATCGCCGCATCAACCTGCGGGGCGCGAACCTGTGGGGCGCGAACCTGCGGGGCGCGAACCTGCGGGGCGCGAACCTGTGGGACGCGAACCTGCGGGGCGCGAACCTGCGGGGCGCGGACCTGTGGGGCGCGGACCTGTGGGGCGCGGACCTGTGGGGCGCGGACCTGTGGGGCGCGGACCTGTGGGGCGCGAACCTGCGGGGCGCGAACCTGCGGGACGCGAACCTGCGGGACGCGAACCTGCGGGACGCGAACCGGGTCGTCCTATCCGTCACCGGACTCCCCTCCGGCCAAGCCATCCTCACCCCCACCCCCACCCCCGACGGCTGGACACTACGCGTCGGCTGCTGGACGGGCACCGTCGACGAGCTGCGCACCCTCATCGCCGGTGACAAGTGGCCCGAAGCCCAGGGCGACCAGATCACGGTCCGGCGCCCCATGCTGGCGGCGCTCGCCGACATGTGCGATGCCTGGATCGCCGACCGGGGCGACGTCCTCGACGCGGTCATCGCGAAATGGGGCACCACGGACACGGAGGTGCCGGCATGAGGTGGCGGCGCAACATCCTCGCCTCGTGGGCGTCACGCCGGTATCGGGGACGGCACCGCCACGGCTTGAGTGTCGCGGTGATCGCGGCGCGCCTGGCCGACTTCGCGGGCGACGACGCCGTGACGCAGCTCCTGCCGACCCCCAACGTCGTGCGGTCCCGGCCGCAGCGATTCGTGTGGCTGCCCGTCGACCCGGACCCGTCGCCCGACGCGCCGACCGTCGAGTTCGAGGCCGTGCGCCCGGCGCACGCGGGGTTGCTGTCCGCATGAACCCGGCCGACCTGCTCACCGCCGCGCCACCGCCGTTCAAGGACGAGCTGGTGGCGATGCTGGCCACACACTCGGCCGCCGCGCCCCGCTCACAGCAGCGCGCACTCGGGCCCAGCGAGATCGGGCACCCGTGCGACCGCAAGATCACCCTCGCCCTGGCCGACGCGCCGCGGTGCAACGACCACGCCGACGACCCGCTGCCCAGCCTGGTCGGCTCGGCCGCGCACAAACTGATGGAGGACGTTCTGCGCGGCTACAACGAGCGCCACGGCCGCCGGTTCCTCATCGAGCAGCGCGTCTACCCCGCACCCGGGTTCGGCGGCACGATGGACGCCTACGACCTGGACACCGGCACCGTCATCGACTGGAAATTCCCCGGCACCTCGACGATGACGAAGGTCCGCCGCACCGACGACCCCGGCCCGGTCTACCGCACCCAAGCCCACCTCTACGGACTCGGCGCGGCCAACCTCGGACTCGACGTCCAAGTGGTGCGATTGGTGTTTATCCCGCGCGCGGGATTCTCCACCGGCGCCCATGTCTGGGAAGAGCCGTGGGACCGCGGCGTCGCCCAGGCCGCACTGACGCGCATGTGGGATCTGATCGCGATGGTCGCCGACCTCGACGCAGCCGAACACCCCGAGCGGTTCGCGTTCCTGCCGATCAGCCCACTCATGTGCGACTACTGCCCGTTCTTCGCGCGCCACCCATCCACGCCGGTGCAGTGCGCGGGCGACCCGGCGCGCAAACCACCCAAACCCCCGGTCACCTGACCGGCCCGCCGACCGAGGTCGGCACCCACCCGAAATAACAGAGAGAAAACGAGAGAGAGAAACAACTGTGAGCATCCACGACGAGATCGACAAGGCCCTGGCCAGCGGCGGCAAATCCGCGTTCAACGCCGAATCCCGGCCGGGTGACAAGGTGCGCGGGCCCATCGCATCCATCGACTACCGCCAGGTCACCGACTACAACAGCGGCAAGCCCGCCGAGTTCCCCTCGGGTGACCCGAAGATGCAGTTCATCGTCAACATCGCGACGCAGCTGCGCGACCCCGACAACGCCGACGACGACGGCATCCGCGCGGTCTACATCTCCAACTGGGGCAAGCGCAAGATCGCACTGCAGGAGGCGATCCGCAACGCCGGCGCCAAGAAGGGCAGCGAAGTGCTGCGCGAGGGTGTGGTGTTCGAGGCCGAATACCTGGGCGAGCAGCGCGCCGATGGCGGCCCGAGCGGTTCCTACTCGTTCAAGGCGTTCCGCTACGCCTTCGACCGTGCGTCGGCCTCGGCGGCCGATGAGCTGACCTCGGCGGCGGCCGCGTTCGCCGGAGCCACCGCCACGCCGCCCACGGTGGCCCCGGCCCCGGATCTGTCGGTGTGCCCGCCCGGCGCGAACGCGGCGACGTGGGCGGGCATGAGCGACGAGCAGAAACTCGGATTCCTGGCCGTCATCGGCCAGGACTGACCCACCCATCGCGAACGGGCGGGCCTGGGGTTGGCCCGCCCGTTCGCACCCCACCACCGGAAAGGGATCACCGAATGCCCAACACCACCACCGACCCGATCGAGCAGGCGCTCGGCGCACACGCCGTGCTCACCGGGTTCATCAACCGCACCGTGCGCGCAGGGGCGATCCGCCTCGTCGAGGTCGAGGCCACCGGCCTGCCGTGCGGCAACATGCCGCCGGTCACCGACAACACGCCCGTCTGCATCCTCACCGCCGACCAGCTGCGCGAAGCAATCGGCGACGGCTACTTCCTCGACGTCGAGATGGGAGAAGACCTGTGAGCATCATCGCCACCGACATCACCGTGGCCGACCTGGCCGCCGCAGTCTCGGCCGGACTCGCCTGCCTGCCCGCCCGCCCCCAGCCGGCCATCCTCGGCGCCGCGCGCATCGACACCAGCGAGCAGGACTCGACCCTGAGCATCGCCTCGTTCGACTGGGACTCCTCGACCACGGCCACCATGAGCGCGGTCGACGTCGCCCAGACCGTGCGCATCGCCGTCTCGGGCCGACTGCTGGCCCAAGTCGTCAAGGTCGCTCCCAAGCGCGCCCCGCTGATCCTCGAACTCGACGAGCACGCGCTGCGCATCATCGCCGGTAAGACCGTGTTCACCCTGCCGCTGATGGATGTCGACGACTATCCCGCCATCCCCGTCGTCGACGGCGGCGACACCCTCGTCGGCAAAGTCGACGCCGCCACGCTGCGCGCAGCCATCGACCGCGCCGCGACGGCCACCGTGAAGGACAGCGACGCCCGCAGCACCGCGCACTGCGTCTCCATCGTCGACGAATCCGGCGACGCCCTGGGCATCACCGGCCTGCAACCCAAGATGGTCGTCACCACCCTCGTCGACTGGACACCGCAACCCGGCGGGCTCGACGTGCGCATCATCGCCGACGAACTCACCGCGATCCTGGCACCCTTCGACGGCGGCGAGATCACCATCCGCACCAACGGCGGACTCGTCGGACTCTCGGGCGCGACAGGCGACGACCTGCGCATCGCCTCGACCTGCTCGACCTTCGACATGCCCTATCCGGCCTGGCGGAAACTGTTCACCGGATTCGAGTCCGCCTCGGTCCTCGACGTGGGCGACGAGTTCGCCGAGGCCGTGCGCCGGTGCGCGACCCTGGCCGGCGCGAAACTCCCACAGATGCGGATGCAGGCCGACGCCGGGGCGATCACGCTGACCGTCGACGGCGCCCTGGTCGACGAGGTCGCCCCGCTCGGGTTCGACGGCGAGCCGGTCGACTTCACCGTCAACCCGCTCGCCCTGCGCGACCTGACCGCCACCATCGGCGACAAGGTGCGGCTGCGCTTCCAGCCGGCGGCCAACCACCCCGCCCATATCGGCCCGATCGAGGGTGAGCCCGACATCGGCGCACCGCTGCCCGACGCCGACAACGGCGCCACCGAATGCCTGCTGATGGGCATCGGCAACCGGAGTGCGCAATGAGCACGGCGCTGGGCTACCGCGAGTTCCTGGAGACCAAGAGGTTCACCCCGCCCAGCTCGGGCCTGGCCGTCGACGCCGACGACGTCAACCCGGCCCTGTTCGACTTCCAGCGCCGCATCGTCGCCTGGGCCGTGGGACGCGGCCGCGCAGCCATCTGGGCCGACACCGGACTGGGGAAAACGCGGATGCAACTGGAATGGCTGCGCCTGACCGGCCAGCGCGGCCTGATCCTCGCTCCGCTGGGCGTGACCGCCCAGACCGTGCGCGAGGGCGCGGCGATCGGCGTCGACGTCGCCTACTGCCTCGACCAAGCCCAAGCCGACGCCCTGGACCCCGGCACGCACGTCATCACCAACTACGAGCGCCTCGCCAAGTTCGACACCGGCGCATTTGCCGCGGTCGTCCTCGACGAGTCGTCGATCCTCAAGGCGTTTAGCGGCACCGTCAAACGCTCACTGGTCGCCGCGTTCGACCAGACGCCCTACCGGCTCGCCTGCACGGCTACACCGGCGCCCAACGACCTTGAGGAGCTGTGCAACCACGCCGATTTCCTGGGCATCATGAGCCCGGCCGAGATGCGCTCGACGTTCTTCATCGCCGATAGTCGCGGCGAGTTCATGAAGTACCGGATCAAGGGCCACGCCCGCGCCGCGTTCTTCGAGTGGCTGGCCTCCTGGGCGATCGCCTGCCGCACACCGGCCGATCTCGGGTTCGACGGCTCGGCCTACGAACTGCCGCCGCTGTACATCCACGACCACCTCGTGCGCACCGACTGGACACCCGAGGGCTCGCTGTTCTCGTTCGGACTCAACGGCATCACCGAGCGCTCACAGGTCCGACGCGACACCTTGGAGGCCCGCGTCGCCAAGGCTGTCGAGCTCGTACTCGCCGAGCCGGATGAACCGTGGATCGTGTGGTGCGGCCGCAACGACGAGGCCAACATGATGACCCGCGAGCTCGCGCTCATGTGTCCAGTCAACGTGCAGGGATCGGACACGCCCGAATCCAAGGCCGCCAACCTGGCCGCGTTTGCCGACGGCGAGATCCCCGTCCTGATCACCAAGGCCTCGATCGCGGGCATGGGCCTGAACTTCCAGCGGTGCGCCCGGCAGGTGTTCGTTGGGCTCGGCGACTCCTACGAGCAGTACTACCAAGCCATCCGGCGCAGCTACCGATTCGGACAGACCCGGCCGGTGCAAGTGCACATCGTCGTGTCCGACGTCGAGGCCCCGATCATCGCCAACGTGCGCGCCAAAGAACGACTCGCCCGCGAGATCACCGGCGGCCTGGTCGCCGCCGTGGCCGCAGAGAACCGACGGGAGCTGTTCGCCGGCACATCCAAGGGCGAGGTCTACGAGCCGACCGCCCCCGCCGCCCTGCCCGCATTCCTGACGAGGAGATGACCCACCCGTGACCGACACCGTGATGAACCAACACCACGCGACCGACTGGTCGCTGTTCAACGGTGATTCCTGCGAGATCCTGCCCACACTGCCCGACGACTCGGTCGACCTGTCGGTGTTCAGCCCGCCGTTCAGCTCGACCTACACCTACTCGCCCAGCGAGCGGGACTTGGGCAACGTCGCCGACGACGCCCAATTCTGGGACCAGTTCGGCTACATCTCCCGCGAGCTGCTGCGCGTGATGAAACCGGGCCGCCTGGTCGCCATCCACGTCGCCAACCTGCCCGCCTACAAGAACACCCACGGCGCGGCCGGACGGCGCGACTTCCGCGGCGACACCATCCGCCACTTCGAGGACGCCGGATTCGTCTACCACTCAGAGATCACCATCGACAAGAACCCCCAGGCCCAGGCGATCCGCACCCACTCCCACGGCCTGCTGTTCGCTCAGCTGCAACGCGACGCACGGCACATGTGGCAGTGCTGGGCCGACTATGTCGTCGTCATGCGCACCCCCGGCGAGAACGCCGTACCCGTCAAGACTGACCTGAGCCAGGAGGACTGGATCAACTGGGCGCACGCCGTCTGGCCCGCCACCGGCGACGAAGTCGATCAGGCGTCACTCGACTGGGCCGAATGCCTGGTGTCCCAGGTCTGGTACGGCATCCGCGAAACCGACGTCCTGGGCGTCACCGACGCCCGCGAGAACGACGACGAGCGCCACCTGTGCCCGCTGCAGCTGCCCGTCATCGAGCGGTGCGTCCGGCTGTGGTCCAACCCCGACGAGGTCGTGCTCTCCCCGTTCGCGGGCATTGGGTCCGAGGGTGTCGGCGCACTGCGCAACGGCCGCAAGTTCGTCGGCGTCGAGCTCAAACCGTCCTATTACCGGGTAGCGCTGCGGAACCTGACCGCCGCGGCCGAGTCCGCCCACGAGGGTTCACTGATCGACGCCATCGAGGAGGCGACCGCATGAGAGGCATCGACCTGGTTTTTCGCGGACAGGTCGACCGAGTCGTCGGGCAGT
>CAZVVS010000174.1:0-10120 GCA_964630585.1 uncultured Gordonia sp. | reverse complement strand
AGGCCCGGTGGTTCGCTCCGGGGGAGCTCCCCGAGCTCCAGCACGAGACGACGACGGCGCTCATGGCCTTGGCCCGCTCGGATCGTGAGGGTCTGCGCGACGCCCTCCGCGGCGGCGAGGTCGCCTGACCCCGCACGCCGCTGCGCCGGTGGGGCGCGAACGGCCCCCGCGGGGACTCACGAGCCTCCCGCTCAGGGGATGCCGACGGTGGCGTCACAGGTGTTGTCGGCCGCGTCCGCGCCGGAATCACCGAAGCAGCCATCGGACCCGGTGCCGCCACTGAGGCGGTCGTTGCCCGAACCGCCGCTCAGGCGGTCCATCCCGGCGTTGCCGAAGATCCGATCGTTGCCGGCGTCACCCAGGACCTTGTCGTCGCCATCGCCGCCGGAGACCGTGTCGTTGTGGTTCCCGCCCCGGACGAGGTCGTTGCCGGTACCGCCCTGGAGCACGTCGTCCCCGTCGTTCCCGTCCACGGTGTCGTTGCCGGCGCCGCCGTCGGCGGTGTCGGCGCTGGTGCCGGAGCTGAGGAAGTCGACCCCGCCCTCACCGGAGAGGTGGTCCTTGCCGGGACCCCCGAGGACGTTGTCATCGCCCGAGCCTCCGTGGAGGGTGTCGGCGCCGTCGTCACCGAAGACGCTGTCGTTGCCGGGGCCGCCGTTGGCCTCGTCGTCGCCGCCGTAGGTGCGGACGATGTCGTTGCCGTCGCCCCCGTCGGCGGTGTCGTTGCCGCCGCGTGAGACGATGCGATCGTTGCCGATGCCGCCGTCGATGACGTCGTCACCGGGCCCGGAGTCGATGTAGTCGTTCCCGCCGCCGCCCGTGATGGTGTCCCCGCCCGGGTTGGTGGTGGGGAACTCGAGCTCGCCGAGGAGGTAGTCGACGCCGTTGCCCCCGTCGATCGTGTCGGAGCCGTTCATCCCCGCGATGAAGTCGGCGCCGCCACCACCGTTGATCTGGTCGTCGCCACCCAGCGCGCAGACGAAGTCGTTCCCGCCGAGGGCGTTGATGACGTCGGCGTTGGCGGTGCCGAGGATCGCGTCGTCACCTTCGGTCGGGACGTCACCCTCGGCGAGGGACACGGTCACGGGGCCGGGCCCGCACTGCGGGACCGTGACCGTGACGCTGACCTGGTTCGACGCGAGGGGGGTGGTCTGGTTGGTGTCCACCGAGGCGGTGTTGGTCCACGTGCCGTCGTCGTCCAGGACCGTGGTGTAGGTGCAGTCGATGACCGTCGAGGCCCCGGCGGCGAGGTCCGGGACCGGACCGGCGCAGTCCGGCGCCTCGACGTCGGTGATGACGATGCCGGTGAGGGTCTGGTTGCCGGTGTTGTGCAGGGTGAGGTGCAGGTCGATGTCCTGGCTGGCGAACACGCTCGTCTGGTCGGCCGTCTGGGCGATGGTGATGGCCGGCGCCGCGGCCACGACGGTGCTCGTCACCTCGTTGCTGACCACCGCCGGCAGCTCGTTCGACGCGACCGATGCGCTGTTCGCGAAGGTGCCGACATCGGGTGCGGAGGTCGTGTACGTGCAGTCGACGGTGGTGGAGGCGCCGGGGGCCAGGTCGGCCACGGGCCCGTCGCAGTCGGGCACCTCGGTGTCGGTCACCACGATGCCCGTGAGGGTGCGGTTCCCCGTGTTCTCGAGCTCGAGGTGGTAGTCGAGGTCCTCGGAGGCGACGACCTGCGACTGGTCGACCGACATCGTGGCCGTGAGGGCGAACGACTCGGCCGTCACCGTGACGTCCACCTGGTTGGAGTCGATCGACGTGGTCTGGTCCGAAACGACCGACGCCACGTTGCTGACCGTGCCGACGTCGCCCGCGCCGGTGGTGTAGGTGCAATCGATGGTGGTCGAGGCATCGGGCGCCATCGGCCCGACGGCGCTGTCGCAGTCCGGGGCGACGGCGTCGGTGACGCTCACCCCGGTGAGGGGCTGGTTGCCGCTGTTGGTCACCTCGACGTGGAAGTGGATGTCGTCGCCGGCGATGACCGTGGTCTCGTCGGCGGTCTTGGCCACCGTCAGCTCGGAGAGGGGCGCCTCGACGGTGGTGTTCACCGTCTCGGAGAGCGCGAGGGCACCCTGGTCGGAGGTCACCACCGCAGCGTTGCTGTAGGTCCCGACGTCATCGGGGTCGATCGTCGTGTAGGAGCAGTCGACGACGACGTCGTCGGTCGGCAAGAGGTCGGTGACGGGGCCGGCGCAGTCGGGAGCCTTGGGATCGATGATGGTGACGCCCGTCAGGGGGACGTCGCCGGTGTTGGTGACGGTGAGGTGGTAGTCGATGGGGTCGCCGGCGACGACGGTGGCCTGGTCCGCCACCTTCACGATGGTGACGGCGGGGTTGCCCGCCTCCGGCGCGCCCTGGGCGGCCGCGGGGGCCACCGAGCCGGTGAGCGCCGCGGTGAGGGCGACGGCGGAGAGTGACGCGACGACCGCGCTGCGTCGGACTACCCGGGATCGGTGTGGCATTGCGACGTTCCCCTTCGTGGCGAGAACCGGAGGGTAGCCCACGCCTCCCGGGCTGGTCGGGCAACCTCTGGGGGCACCCCCGGACCAAGGGCTAGCGTGGCCGATCCGGGCGCTTAGCTCAGTCTGGTCAGAGCACCTCCCTTACAAGGAGGGGGTCACAGGTTCGAGTCCTGTAGCGCCCACCATCGTCTTCTCTTTCAAACCCTCGACCGAGTGCACTGCTGCACCGGCGAGGGCGAGTTCTGGCGTGGGTGGTTCCTCGTCGTCTGGGTCGGTGGGTCGTAGCAGGTCGTCGATGGTGGCGCGGCGGTCGGCTTCGGCTCGGCGGGCGACGTACTGGCGGACCTCTTCGCTGAGCAGGGTCTGGAACGGCTCGGCGAGCTCGCTGGTGACGGTGTAGTTGTCGTCGATGAGCAGGCGCTGGAAGAAGGCCTGGTTGAACTGGCGGCGGACCTTGTCGGGTGCGGCGAGGTAGGCGGCGTGGCAGTCGGCGATGAGGGCCATGGCCTTGGCGAGGTTGGTCTTGGCGGCGCTGTAGTTGTTGTCGAGCGCGGCGAGGCGGGTCTCGGCGTTGGTGACCTCGGTGGCGATGCGGGCCTGTTCGGTCTTGAGCAGGTCGAGGGGGATGGCGTCGGCGTAGTGGGCCTCGAGGAGTTTCCTGCGTTGGTCGCGGAGCTTTGCGAGGCGCCGTTCCTCGCGTCGGCGTTCGGTCTCAGCGCTGGCACGGGCGGTGTTCATCTCGTCGAGGACGTAGTCGCGGACCTGGTCGGCCTGCTCGGGGGTGAGCTGGATGGCTGCGTACGCGTCGGCGACGGCGTCTTCGGTCTGGTCGACCCGGATGGCCTGTTGGCGGCAGTCGGTGCGCTTCTGCTGGCGGCCGAGGCAGATGAAGTACTCGTAGGTGGTGCCGTGGCGGTTCTTGGCGTGGCTGATGATGAGTCGGCTGCCGCAGGAGCCGCAGTAGACCGAGCCCTTGAGGTAGTGGGGGTGCTCGCGCTGCTTGTCGCCGGCGATGTTGTTGGCGGCGAGGACCTCTTGGACCTTCTGCCAGGTTTCGGGGGTGACGAGCGGTTCGTGCTTGCCGGGGTAGAGGACGCCCCGGTAGCGGACGATGCCCATGTAGTAGGGGTGGCGGAGCAGCCGCTGGATGTGGGAGAGGGCGAGCGGCTTGGCCGGCTTCTTCGGGGTCGGCGCCGAGGTCAGGCCCCGGGCGGTGAGCTCGTCGAGCAGCGTGCGGATCGTCCATTCGCCGGTGGCGTAGGCCTCGAACCCCCAGGCCATGAGTGGCCCGCGTTCGGGGTCGACCTCGACGGTGCGGATCTCCTGGCCGTTGACGATGCGCCGGACGTTCAGGTAGCCGGTGGGCGCCCGGCCCGGCGTGCCGCCGGCCTTGGCCTTCTGAACGCTGCCCTTGATGACCTCGTTGGCCAGGTTGCGGGAGTAGAACTCGGCGATCGAGCTCATGATGCCGTGCAGCAGGATCCCCGAGGGGGTCTCGTCGATGTTCTCGGTGACCGACACGAGCTGCACGCCGGCCTGCTTGAGAGCGACGTTGATGGCGACGTCGTCGGCGCGGTTGCGGGCGAGCCGGTCGATCTTGTGCACGATGACGTAGGTGACCCGGTTGTCGAGCACGAAGTCGAGGAGTCGCTGTAGCTCGGGTCGGTCGGCGGTGCGGGCTGATTCGCCGCGGTCTACGAACTCCTCGATGACCGCCGCGTCCAGCGACGCGGCCTTGCGCTTGCACGCCTCGCGCTGGGCGGGGATCGAGTAGCCCTCGGGGTCACCGTCGCGCTCGGCCTGTTCCTTGGTGGACACCCGCACGTAGATGACCGCCGTCGCCCCAGCCGCCGAGTCAGCCGCCGGCTGGTGGGCGCGCCTGGGGCTCATGAGGTGACCTCCGAGGTCTCGGTGTCGGTCTCGGGTTCGGTGACCAGACCGTGGCGCTGCATGAGCGTCTCAAACAACTCGACGAGCTCGGCGACGGCGGCTTCGGGCAGGTCCCGGTAGCGGGCCGGGAGGTAGGCGTGGAAGTCGGGGAGGTCGTCGGGCACGGCGTAGCCAGCGTGGCCGTACATGTCGGCCAGGCTGATCCCGAGCACCTCGGCGATGCGGGCCAGCTTGTCGGGGCTCGGCGCGGCGAACGCTCCCTGCTCGATGCGGATGATGGTGGAGTTGCGCGCACCGATCCGTTCGCCCAGCTCGTGGGTCGACATGCCGACGGCCTGTCGCCGCTCGCGCAGCCACTTGCCGAACCGGACCGCCTGGTCCTTGTCCATCTCCGAACCCTCCTTACGCACCCATTCTACCAGCAAAGATGCGTAAACGCATCGGCAATTGTGCATTCCACAACGCCGCCGGTCAGCGCAGGTTGTCGAACAAGTAGACACCGTGGTCGCCGTCCGAGGCGGTGATGTCACCCAAGTACTCGAGGTCTCGGGCGAACCCGTCGACGTCGACGCTGACGTAGGGCTGGAGGTGTTCGGGCACTTCTCGTTCGAGGAGTGCTTCGATGCCGAGGTCGTCGAGGAGTTCCTCGGCGTAGGCCTCGACCGAGTTCCAGTGGCCGAGGTAGACGTCGTCGAACCGGGCGAGCTCGTCGGGGTCGCTGGTGCCGCAGATCGCCGCCCAGTGTGCGAAGGCCGCTCCGTGTTCGGCGATGCCCCGTCCGAGTTGGCTGACGGTGGCGATGTCCTCGTACTCGCCGAGGTGCAGCGGGCCGAAGCCTTCGTGGTCGTGGATGGCCCACTCCTCGGCCCCGGGTGTCGGGGAGCGGGCGAGCATGTCCTTGATGCCGTCGGCGAGTTCGTCGGGGTCGGCATCTGCGTCGAGCCAGGTGCCGTGCAGGCGGCCGTCGTTGTAGTCCGACAGCGACGCGACGTAGATGCGGGGTCCGTCGGCGGGCGCTCGTTCGGCGCTGGCGGCGCGTTCAGGGTTGGTGTGTCGGTGGTCCATGGATCACCTCCTTTCGTTGTTCGTTGATGGATGGTCCGAAGGCGGGCCCGGTCACGCGGCGGCACGGGTCGTCTCCTGGTCGGCGTGCTGCTCGGCGCGGGCTGTGGCGATGCGCTCGGTGGCGAGGTGGGCGAAGTCGGGGTTGAGCTCGACGCCGATCCAGTCCCGGCTCTGCGCTTCGGCGACGACGCCGACGGTGCCGGACCCGAAGAACGGATCCAGCACCACCCCGGGGACCGTCCCCGCCCGACATCGGCAACCTGCCCGAAGCTCCCCGAGGCGCGTCATGTGGCCGCGGCTCCCAGCGGATTGGCGGCTCCACGGGGTTCCGCACCGGCGGCAGACGCGTTCGGGGCAGGTGGCGAGCAGTGGCGTGCGAACGAGCTGGGTCGGGAAGACGGCGAAGTGCTCGCCGCGGAAGTTGGCGGTGGCCAGGGTCCACACGTCGCCGGGGTTCTTGCCGAGGGGGTGGCCGGCGAGGCCTTGCGCTTTGAGCTTGGCGAGCCCGGAGTTGCTGCCGGCGAGCGGGCCTGCCCACGACGGCGGTCCTGCAGCTGCGGGCGGGTAGACCGCGTCGGGGTTGCCCGAGATCCGTCCCCGAGTGGCGGAGCGGTGCGGGATGCGGACCGCGTCAAGGTCGAAGTGGTAGCTCGGCCGGCGGAAGGACACGAACAGCACCGTCCAGCCGAACCGGCGGGCCCGTTCCTGCCAGCCGCCCTGCGGCGGCCCGTTCACCATGACCACCTTCCCGAGACACCCGGGCGGCGCGCTACGAGGCGCGTCCCCGCCGGGCCGCCTCGGCCTCCTCGGCCATGGCCATGAACGCCGCCCGGGTCATGTCGTGCAGCTGGCGCTCGGCGACGGCCGCCTCGGCGCGCACCCGCTGGGCCTCGGCGATCCACGACTGGCCGCCCAGGCGGAACCCCAACAGGAAGGTCAGCACCACGATGAACCCGACGGACAGGAACAGGAACATCGCCAGGGCCACCATCACCGACCCTCCTGGCAGTAGTCCGAGATCGTGTCGGCGATGATCTCGCCCTTGCCCATCTTGGCCAGGTCGAGGAAGAACTTGAGGTCGTCGGCCAGGAACGCGTCGCTCTGAGCGAGCGTGGCCGCCCACTGCGACAGCATCGCCTGGCCGCCCATCGCCTCCCGGCCGCAGCGAGAATGCACCCGGAACGCGCGTCCGACAGCACTGGCAGGCAGTCGCCGCGGACGCACTCCAGAAGATGCTCCTACCCGAGGACGGCACCAAGGGCATGGTCGTCGACATCCGCGGCATGGTGGGGCTGCTCCTCGACGTCGACGACGGGACCGTCAAGCGGTACGAGGACAAGCTCATCGAGACGGCGCTCGCCCCCAAGATCTACGAGCGCCTGACGGCCGACAATGCGAACCGTCGCACGAATCACAGGCGCAGGCCACCGCCCGAACAGGTCGGGGATCCGCTGTGGCCTCACCTCGGCGCCACCGAGACCGACCTCGCCGAAGCGCTGCTCCGAAACGCCCGGATCCCCGGCGACGGCTTCGACGCACAGGAGTACGGGCGGTCCGAGCCATCTCGCGCCAGCACCGGCATGGTCACCTACGTGCTCGCCATGACCCCCGGCATCGACGACGACATCATCGCCGGGCTCTACAACGAGATCTTGAACTGGATCAGCCCCGGCGGCGTGCTGCCTCGCCGCCACGGGTCCGACGTGGAAAGCACCTGGACCGAGAGCCAGTGCCTGCTCGCCTTGACCGCTCGCCCCCAACTTGTTGACGGTGACCCGGGCCCCGTCCGCTTGGCCGACGCCCTCCTGCGCCAACAACAAGACGGCGGATGGTCCTACCGGACAGGCGGCAGCTCGGGCCCCCACCCGCTGTGGTCCTTCTACCCGCTGCTCGCGCTCCGCCGAGCGGCCGAGGCCGAGTGGTTGTTCGGCCTGCGGTACCGAGAAGCCGCCGACCGGGCCGCCGCCCACGCAGCCGGGGGACTCGACACCGCCAACACGATCGTCGATCGTCTCCTCGGGCTCGCCGTCCTCCACCTCGCGACCGCCGGCACGAGCGCCGACCCGTGGGCCCAGACGCGCGAGATGCACACCCAGGCGCTCGCCGTCGACGCCAGCCCCGCAGACGCAGAGGAGCTCACGCACCTCACGATCATCGACGAGCGCCAGCCCCTCTGGTACGCACGCGTCAACCCCGCACTGCTGTTCCTCCACGCCCGGCGCGTGCTCGGCGCCGGGCACGGGTTCACCCAAGCGCTCGCCGGGCGGCTTCTCGACGAGTACGACCGGCTTCACCAGGGCTGGACCAACGGCACCCCGCCCGCAGCAAAGCCCTACACGTGGACGACCGCGATCGCGCTGCGCTCGTGCCAGATCATCCGATCTGACGTGCGCAGCGGAGCCATGCCCTGGCCACTCGCACCACCCGAAGACGCTGTGGCTGCGGCGGGGTAGAGGCCAGCTGGCCGCTTAGACGTTCACGCTGCCCGCCATCGAGCCGTCGCCCACGAGGAGGTTCGAGGTTGCGTACGGTGGTGGGAGCGGGCGTCCTCGCGTCACGCATGCCGCCTACGATGTTCTTGTCGGTCGATACGAGCCTTGGAGGGTCGGGGGCCTGGCGGAGGGTCGTCGATGCTCGAGATGAACGAAACGAAGTCTGCACGTCGTCGACAATGCCCCTCGGGAGTGGCAAGGAGACCCGTCGAAGTCGGCGAACCTTCTCGCGCCCTGAACGTGGATGTCGCCTCGCTCGCCTGCGAGCATCACTTCGCGACCGCCCACACCATGGCTCCGACGCACGGAGGGCGATCGCGATGGAGGGCCTGACAACTCCGAGCTCGCGCTATCGGCTCTCCTTCACCTCCGGCGGTCTCTTCGTTCGTGAGGCTGATGTCGCCGTTCCCCTTTACCTCCGCTTGGGCGACTGGGCAGAGGTGCGAGCGGCGATCGAAGCGGGAAACCTTCTGCAGGCTCGAACCGTCGCCTCGGGACGCCGTCGGGCCCGCGAGGTAGTTCAGCGACTCGCCGAACTCACCGACGGCGAGGTGGGCCTTATGGCTGACGCGACCAGCGTCGAGCGCGGCCACCTGATGTGGGTTGCTGCGTGTCGGCGATACACCTTGCTTGGCGAGTTCGCCGAGGAAGTCCTCCGCGAGCGGTTCTTGGTGCTTGCTCCGACGCTCCAGTACCCCGACTTCGATTCGTTCATGCGCACGAAGGCGGTGTGGCACGAGGAGATTGACGGACTCAAGGAGTCGACCTATCGCAAGTTGCGGACGAACGTCTTCTTGATGATGCGCGAGGCCGGTGTGCTTGATGAGACCGGGAACATCATTCCTGCGGTCTTGACGGGCCGCGTCGTTGCTGCGCTGAGCGCAGGCAGCGCGAGCGATGTTCGCTTCTTCCCCTCGAACGAGCGGGCGGCAACCGGGAGTGGGACATGACCCGGTCCGACCTGGCAGGCCAGGAGGCACATCTCCTCGCGGTGCTCAGCAGCAAGCGCTTCCTCCAGATGGAGGGCTTGAGCAATGAGGTGCCCTTCTTCATCTACCCCTACGACCCCGAGGAAGCGCTGAAGGTCGCTCAGGCGAAGAAGCGGATCAAGAACAGGCTCTCGACCGAGCACGGCATCAGCGTCCGTGAGGTCAACCTCTACGACCTGTCGGTCGAGATCCTCAAGGACCGTGGCGTGTGGGAGCGCGTTCTTGAATTGGAGTCGGATCAAGACAAAGACGACTTCCGCGAGATGCTCCAGGGCATGCTCGACCCGCAGCTCCACATCGCGCCGGCGATCCGCTCCAAGATCGAGGACGATGACTTCGACATCTTCTTCCTCACTGGCATCGGTGAGGTGTTCCCGTACATCCGGTCTCACAACGTCCTGAACAACCTCCAGAGCGTCGTGACCGGCAAGCCCATGCTGATGTTCTTCCCCGGCCGCTACGAGCAGTCAGACACCCTTGGCTCGTCGCTCGTGCTCTTCGGACGGTTGAAGGACGACCAGTACTACCGAGCCAAGAACATTTTGGAACAGGAAGCGTGACCCAATGCTGCTGAACGAGATCTTCGCCAAGGACGTCCAGCGCCCGATCGAGGGTGTCATCAAGGCGGACGATTCAGCGCACCTCGGCACAGAGGTCGAGGAGTACGTCCTCACGAACGAGGCTGCCAAGGGCTTGGAGCTTCTGCTGGAGGCGTACACCAACTACACGAATGCCAACGGCGTGTGGATCTCGGGCTTCTTCGGATCCGGCAAGTCGCACCTGCTGAAGATGCTCGCCCATCTGCTCGGCGACGTCGAAGGGCAGGACTTCGACCGAGAGCAGGTCTCCGAGACCTTCCGCTCCAAGGCCACTGGGGCGTTCCTGCCCGCGCTGTTGACGAAGGCTGAGCACATCCCGGCCAAGAGCCTGCTGTTCAACATCGACCAGAAGGCCACGCTCATCACCAAGGACCAGACCGACGCCTTGCTCAAGGTGTTCGTCAAGGTCTTCGACGAGAGCCGCGGCTACTACGGCAACCAAGGGCACGTCGCAAGGTTCGAACGTGACCTCGACAACCGCGGCCAGTACGCGGCGTTCAAGGACGCATTCGAGCGAATCGCTGGCATCCCGTGGACCCAAGGCCGCGAACAGAGCGCGCTGGAGGGTACGAGCATCGACCGAGCGTTCGCCGAGGTGAACGGCGGTGAGGCGACCG
>CAZVVS010000173.1:0-10177 GCA_964630585.1 uncultured Gordonia sp. | reverse complement strand
TCGCTCGGCCACGAGCGGGCCATGATGTGGCTCGGCTTCGCCGCCCGCATGGACACCATGGTCGAGTGGGGCCCCGTCACCCTCGCCGAGCACGGCGTGGCCGACGACCCCACCGTCATCGACTGGTTCGGCAACCTCGTCGTCGACGACTACGCCATGCGCCTCCTCGGCTACCGCACCCTCGCCAAGGCCCGCAAGGGCGTCGAAGCCTCCGAGCAGGCCATCCTCAAGCTCATGGGCTCCGAGTCCGGCCAGGCCGCCAACCTGGCCCTGGTCGAGTCCATCGGCGCGGCGGCGCTCGACCCGAGCCTCCCAGGCGCCCCCCACTCCACCCTGCAGTCCGAGTTCCACAGCGCCAGCTGGTGGGAGATGTACCTCCGCAGCTTCGCCGGCACCATCGCCGGCGGCACCAGCCAGATCCAGCGCAACATCATCGCCGAGCGAGTCCTGGGGTTGCCGAGGTAGCGGCGGCGGGGGCTCGACGGGCCCATCCGCTCTACAAGCAGGTATCTCGGCTCTGCTGGGTGAACCTCTTTTGGGACGGCGTTCAAACCCTCGCCAGGTCACCCAAACCCCTGCCGGACAGGGGTGAGCGGGCCCGCATCGCCCGAGCGGGGGGTGTCGCCGAGACACGCAAGCGGGCCTCGACAAGGATCGCCGGGGAGCCAGGGACGGCGTTCAGAAACCTGTCCATCGACGGCTCGCCGAGATAGCCGTCGATGACCTCGCGGTGACCTACGCCGCGGGCTCGTCGATCGACGCGCTGGCTCCACTGCTCGGCGTCCACCGCTCGACGATTACGGACCACCTCGAGCGCCGCAGGGTCGAACGCCGGAAGTCAGCGCGGAGGATGACGAATCAACCGGTCGCAGCGCCAGCGAGCAAATCTGGGACCGCTGCTGAGCCTGTGGACGAGAGGGCGGCAGACTCTCGTCATGTACACGATGAACCCTGCACGCGGACGCTCACCTGCGCTCACTGATGATCTACACGAGCTACTTGCACTCACCTACTGCGCTATCGAGGCGACGAACGTAGAGCGCTGGGGACTGGAGTTCGGAGCACCAGAACCACCGAACATCGGCGGCACGCTGCGGAGGAACGCCTACGAGACGGACGTCGTGGGCAACCTTCACCGAATTGGGCAGCGCTACTGGCTGCAACGGGGAGAAGCGGCTGTATGGGAGCGACCGTTCCTCACGGGTGCACGGGGTCGGCCACCTGCGGTTGACATTGCTCTCTTCAATCAGGCGGGCAACAAGGAAACTCGCCTTGAGTTCGGGCTATACGGCTCAGCGACGAGCCCACTGTCGAAAGCGAAGCTCAACACCGACATCAAGGGACTCGTCAAACATGCCGGCGACAAGGCAAACGGCTACCCGAACGTCGAGAACTACATGCTGCACTGGTACCAGGTAAGGGGTAGAGGTATGCGATTCGCGATGACGGCTGACCGCAAGATGGAGCTGCGGGACATATTTAGGGTGCACGCGAAGGACGTGACCACAGCGGCAAATGGTGCCTACACGGTCGACTTTCTCCGATGCGTCGGCGGTCCGCTGCACTCGCCGGTGCAAGAACATCATTGGGCAACAGTCGCGTTGTTCAAGTTGACCGTCTAAGCCCGCCGACCGCAGCCTTGGGAAGTGCTGGTGCGTTTGGTTGCGCTCTCGGGTGGCGAGGCAACGCAGAGCCCGAGGTGTTCGGTGCCCGCCCCCCGCACACTCGCTTGGAGGACTCAACTTGAACACATCAAGGTCCGACCTTGGCGCGGCTGGTCCCTGGAGCCTCTGGCCCGCCAGCGTCCTTCAACGGAGTCAGACCCTGACCCCGGGGGCGATCTGCAAGTTGAACTCGACTGCGCCGGACGGCCTCGCAGCCACCTGAGGAGCTACCTGCGTCTCGAACCGGCCGAACGGTCGTGGTATCGGTACCGGCCTACCGATAAGCCGAGGTCCATGCGTTCCTCGCTCAGGGTCGCGTGTTGAGGTTCGAGGTGGAACGAGCGAACGGGCCAAACGTCTCGTGGCATCTACGGCTTTTTTGCAGACTCACGGTCGCACCCGACCCGCCCCCTGACGAAGCAGGTCCCCACGACACACCTGCGGTCGGGGGAGACTTGGTTGACCCGGCGAAGTCTCACGACCTTGTGTCGTAGTCGACGGCGAGGTCGCCGTCGTACAGCTCGAGCGGAGCCTGGTCGCTCGCCATGATCCCCGCTCTCACGTCGGCATCCTGGAGGTCGAGCACGCGCATCTTGCCGCCGACTTTCGCGAGCGCTTCGATGCGATGGAACTCCGAGCCGAACTCTCCGGCGAATCGGGAGAGCGCCTGGAGCTTGATCAACGAGTCCTCGAGATGGTGACCGTGCGGATCCACGATCGACACGACGATCTTGTCGTCGACTTCGTTGAAGAAGATGAAGTCCGGGTGCATCGAGCGCCAGTTGCCGACGACGTCCCTATATGTGATGCCGACCGAGTCCACCGCAGCCCTGGGTGGATTGCGGTACCAGGCACGGCAGGAGACGCGAGCCAGCTCGGACTGGACGACGTCGTACTCCCACTCGTTAAGCGAGCTGAGCGGGAACTGACCTGACTCGTCTGACATGAGGTGTCGGCTCGCGAGCGGCGCGATCGCGACCTGGCCGTCCTCATCGACGACGGCGTAGTCCTCCATCCTGGTGCGCGGCCGCTTCAGCTCGCCACGCTGTGGCTCGGTCGCTTCGGCCCGGATCTCCTCGAACACCTGCTGGCGTTCGTCCGTCAGCTCCTTGATCGCGACTCGGTGCTCGGCGAACCACTTGTCCGCTAGTTCATCGGCCTCTCGGTCGACCCGCTCGCGGACGTCCTTGACGATGGCAAGGCCGGAGACGGCCACGAACGCTTCGCGCAGCCGGTCGTCGTCTTCGTCGTCGTCACCGGCGACGTGGTTGACGTACGACTGCGCCACGTCCGCCCCGAACGCCTTCTTGGCGTCCTCAAACCCCACGCGGATCGCGCGGTCGTCAGCTCGCTCGACGAATTCGGAGTACGTGAGCTGGCCTGTCTTACGACGGCCCGAGATCGTCAGGCCACGGACGGTCCAGATCTCCTCCATGGCGGCTTCGAGTTCACTTTTGAAGCGGACTGCAAGGGAGTCGAGCACGTCGTGCATCGTCTTCTCGACCTCCGCCAGCGCGCCCGGCCGCACGCCGTCCGCCGAGAGCGCCTGAGCGAGGGAAACGAGCCGCTTCACGGGCCGGGTTCCACGTCTGGGCAGGGTCTCCGTTGGCAGAGCGTCCCAGGCATCCCACACCGACGCCGGGATCGCCAGGTTCGGTTTGAGCTCATGGCCGTCGATCAACACCTTCTTTCCTTCGCCGCCCGGCAACTCGTCGGTAGCCCCCGACAAGAACCGGGCGACCTTCCCAGCCGTGGTGCGGTCGAAGAACGGCAGGATGCAGTCGACGGAGTTCAGGCGCTCGTCGCCCGGCACGCGGCGGGCGAGCGGGTTTCGGACCATCCGGCCAAGCAGCTGGGTGATGTGCGTCTGGTCTCTTGCCGGCCGGAAGGACACGAGCACCTCGGCCCGCGGGCAGTCCCAACCGGTCGAGATCGCGTCCTTCGCCACGAGTACCCGGACCGATGTCGCCGACTCCACGCGCTGGGGCTCGATCCAATCGACCTCCCAGGTGCCGAAAGTCTGCACCGTGTGGTCGCCAAGCACGTGGCGAACCGATGCGCCGCTCAACTCGGGGATCACGCGTAGGATCTCGTCGAGCGCGAGCCCGAGCTGGTCAGCGTCCGGCGTATTCGGCGCCTGAAGCACCAACAGCGGTCGCACCGGTTCGGGCAATCCCTCCGCCTTTGCGTATCGCTCCCAACGCTCACTCGAGTCGCGCAGCTTCTCAGCGGCACGCCGCACGAGGACGGTGTCGAAGTTCCCCGCCTCATTCGGGATGTCGAGCACGATGGTGTCTTTTACGAGGCCCGACTCCTGCACCCTCTTCGGATCGACCTGAACCGGCGGAAGCGCGCGCCGGCTGGCGTCCGCGTCCGCCTCCGACATGGCGTCTCGGAACCGCTGGATCGTCGCCGAAATGCCCCAAACAATCGGGATTGCCGGGTAGCCCGAGTGGCCGTTCACCAATCGACGCACGATCGTCGGCTTGTCCGAGTTGGCACGCGTATTGAAGCCGCGGTGCGCCTCATCGAGGATCAGGTAGACGGTCAAAGCCTCGTCGTTGATCGTGTTGGCGATCGTCTCCCAGATCGTCCACCCCTGCAGGTCCGGGTTGGCCGCTGGGGTCATCGTCTCGAACACGTCGCCGTCATCGACGTGTCCGCGTGTCAGCAGGGAGGACTTCGTCAGCTTCCCCGTGTTCAGGAAGTACACCTTGTGCGGGTCGAGCTTCGGCTGGGCGAACGGGTGCTGGATCGTGAGCAGCTGGTCGTAAGTGAACTTCTCACTCGCCTGGCGCAGTCGATCCTTCGTCTGCTCGTTGAGGTTCGGATCATCCGAGAACCAGATCACGACGGCGCCAGGGTCCGGCTCGACCTCGAACTTCTCGCTGCCCCAGAACAGCGACTCGATGACCGCAGCCGCCATCACCGTCTTGCCCGCGCCGGTCGTCGCCGAGAGCGACACCGACGACGCGACTTCGTCCTCGTGGTACAGGCGGCGAGCACGGTCGAGCGCTTGCAGGAGATCGTCGACCGCTTCGGACTGGTAGGGCTTGAGGGTGAACTTCACCGAGTTCCCCTCCCGGCCTCGATCTCGAAATTTCGCAAGTATGCCTCGTAGAGCCGCACTGGCTCTGCGCGGTCCGGCATCTCGGCCACCACCACCTCGAACAACCGATCCTCGTCCGTCACAATGAATACGGTCGTTACGTCGTCGTTCTCGGCGACGGCCTTCAGGAAACTCTCCGACTGATCAAGATCGGCGATCACTCCGTAGACATCGGCAACGACCCATCCCTGCGAGATGTCGTCGATCCTTCGACCCTGTGACCCGGCTCTCAGCCACAGCAACGGGGCGACCTTGCCGAACTCTCTGTGCGACGAGACTCGTAGCGGCGCTTCGTAGGTCAGGGTGAAGAACTCGACGTTCTCTTCGAACCCGTCGGCCATCGGGAATTCGTCCGTGTACTTGTACTCGCCCTCAATCGGCTTGCCGTCCGGTGTCCTGCCACTGATCGCGGCGGCGATGCGAGGCTTGGTGATGGACTCACAAATTCCCCCCTGTTCCCACTCGGGGTCACCCGGTCGGAGACCCTGATTCCGGAGCGCGGCATCCTCCGACGGTGACATCTCATTGTTGGTGACACAGATCGCCTGTCGTCGTCCGTCATCTTGCCTGTTCAGCCGCATCACCGCGTGAGCAGTTGTTCCGGATCCAGCGAAGAAGTCCAGGACGACCGCGTCCGGCTTGCCGCGCACGAAGAGCCGCAGAACATCTTCAACCGCGTATAGAGACTTTGGGTAGGGAAACGGATTCCCGGGCAATAAGTGCTTCAGTATCCCTGTGCCCCCGTGTTCCGCGCTGTGGGATGTATAGTCCCACTGCGTGGTGACAGTCTTGGTCGATGCCTCGACATACTCCGCCACAACAGAGCCATCGGCACGCTTCTCTGAAACGATCGCGATGCCGCTATCGATTTCCTTTCGTGCCTTGTTTGGTAGGTGCTGGATGACGTAAGGCTGCGGCTCATCTTTGGCTCCATTCGCCCTGATATATCCTGCCGCCCACCATGTATCGAAGGACTCAGCCTTGTACTCCCAGTTCATCTCCGTTCCATCTGCGCGGACGGGAAACACGGCTACGGCCCCATCCGGCGCGACAACTCTCGACCGCGGCACGTCCGGTGGAAGCGGATCGCCTCTTCCGATGATGTGGCCCGTCGCCTGCGCAACGAAGATGGGATAGAACTGGTCCGGTCCGCAGGCGCCCCTCCCCTTCCTACCTCGGACCGACGCGAGATTCCTTCTCCTCATTGTCTCCCAGGTAACGCTCGCACCGACGGCAGACTCATCCGGGGCGCCACCGACGGACGCGGTCCCGATTCGAACCACAAAGATGTACTCGTTCGTTCGAGCAAGGTCTCCCGTTCGCCCAGTGCCCTTGGGGTTTATGATCGAGGAGATCATCTGTTGCTTGGCCTCTGGGAACGTCTGCTCGAGTAGGAGACCGAGCCTCAAGTACTCCTTCTCGTCGATGGTAACGATGAGAACGGAGTCGTAGGGATCGAGAAGCTCCTTCGCAAGCAGGAGCCGGCGCTCGATGAATGCGAGCCACTTCGAGTGGCGGTACAAGTCTTCCTTCTCGACGTAGTGGTTGTTGTACTTCCAGTGTGTCGTCTCGTTGTTATATGGCGGATCGATGTAGATACAGTCGACCCGTCCCCGGTGTGTGAACAGCAGCGTCTGGAGCGCGTGGAAGTTCTCGGCGTTGATGACGGTGTGGAATGGCTTGTCCCCCCCGCGCTCGATGGTCCCGGTGGACACCAGGCCGGGGTAGATCGGGTCGCGGAACTCGGCGACGACAACGAGATCGGACAGGGCAACCAGGGCATTCTCCTCACCGTCGTCAACGGATGTGACGTCAGCTCGGCGCACGCCGTCCTCAGTCACGAAATCATTCACCCGCCAGAGTCGGTCGTCGGCAGCCGTTGGTGCCTCGCCGCGGGCGGGCAGCACCCGAACCTTGTCTCCCTTCCGGACCTGTCGGCCTGGGAGCTCGACGGCTTCGGGTACGTGGCGCTCGAAGTTGAGACCGAAGGATCGACGGTCGGCGAGCGCGTCGAACTCGCGTTGAAGATCATCGGCGAGTGCGACGTTCTCCATTCGCACTTGGCGCAGCAAGTCGTTCAGACGGGACAGGGGTCCGCCCTCCGTGGAAGTCGGGTCTAGCTGTGTCTAGTACGTCGCCACCGTGACCGGGCGACGGAAGGGTGGTGCGCGTGACTCCCAGGATTCTGCCCCAATTCGGTGCCAGAATCTGCGAATGGCGGGGAATGCGGCGGAGGGAGCGCTCGACACGATTCGCGGTTCCTTGCCGCGCGCCCGAGCGAACGCCCGCTCCGTGGCAGCGCTGACGCAGAACCCGGGGTGCACGCGTCGGCGTGTCATCGACTCCGCTGGCGTGGCCGCGCACCAGCTGGCGGAGAAGCTTGGGCATCCCACCCCTCGCGGCCAGTCGCCGTTCGCGATCGAGGGCGGGAACCGATTCGAAGATCGGTTGAAGAGGCGAAGCGGGTACGAGCTCCTCGTGGAGGCCTTGGCCCCGTACGTCGATCTGCCCAAGCCGCCGAGCCTGATCGTCGAAGACGTCAACCGCGTCGGTCGAGTCGAGGACGCACAGGTTTGGATGGATGCTCGGGTGAAACGCACGGACGACGTTCTCACTCGAATTGCGGGAGGCGATGACGATGCGCCCCACGTCGTCGATCACCCGGTGCTGCGGTTCGATCTTGCCGGCGTCGCCGTGAACCTCGAACCGGACGCGCTCGCGTTTCGAGTCGGCGACATGCTCGAGCTGGTTGAGATCAAGTCCTACCCGATAATCGACGGGCAGGCGGACCCGGCGAAGCTGTCGGCAACGGCGGGCCAGGCGTCCGTTTACCACATGGCGTTGCGAACGACACTCGAGCGATTGGGATTCGATCCCGACATCCTGGAGTGGTCGGTGATCCTGGTAGCTCCGCGCAACTTCGGTCGTACCCCGGTCGCACATCGCATTCCACTGAGGAAGAAGTCGATGGCGCTCACACGCGTGCTGAACGCGGCACCGCCCACGCCCGACGTGTTGAGCGGGCTGCCGGAGGGACTCACGTTCGACGTCGACCCCGGCGGGGAGCTTGACGACGACACGACGCGAGCCCTCCTTGCCGCTGCCGTGTCGACCGTGCCGGCCTTCTACCTGCCCGAGTGTGCGCAGAACTGTGACATGGCGAAGTTCTGCCGGCAGGAAGTGTGGGCGAGCGACGATCCGGCGCGACTTGGCAGGCAGGCACGGGACAACCTTGCGGGAGTCCACTCGCTCGCCGACGCGCTGACGCTGGCGAGGAGCGAACCCGGCGCGGTCGATGAAGGCCTGGCCGACGTGGCTGTCTCGCTGCGAGACGCGTACTCGGCGCTCGAACGCGCTCGATCGCGCGTCCCCACCGCTGGCGTCACACCTCCGCGACTGACGGATGGTGCGACGTGAGCCTCGTCGACCTGCTCATGGCCGCGGAGGCGGCGCAGGCCCAGGCCGCGGTGCGCCGGACTGCCTACCGACACCAGCACCTGTCGGCGAAGCCGCTCGTCGTGGTCGCCTACAACCTCTCGGGCGAGGCGGCGGCTCCACTCGGCATCATGTACGGGACAGATCCCGATCCGGGGAAAGCGTCCCTGGTCGTGGCAGCGGAACCTCGCAACCGCGAGTCCCGGTTCGAGGCCATCAACGCCTTCGCCGCGGAGTTCGTGGAGTTCATCGGGCCGTACCTGAGGCTGAAGACCGTCCCGAAGAAGGGCGGCGGCTTCCGGCAGGTCGCGGCGGACGTGCCTCAGGTCGTCGTGCCGAACCGCGCCACGCGTTCGTACCTCGGAGCACGGCTCGGCCGTTCGCTGCGCTACCTGGGTCTCGGAGACACGCACGAGGTGCCGGAGGCAACGCAGTGGACTGGCGCACACCTGTCCTGGTTCGCCGAGCACTCGCAACTGCCCGGCCAGTCGGTGTTCCCTGCGATGACCGAGTCTCTGGCGCAGCACTTCGCCACAGGGCAGTCGGCTCTCGAGGACGAGAACCTGGCAACGCTTCTGGCGTGGATCGACGGGGTGCCAGGCGATCTGCTGCCGGCACTCGAGGTGCTCGAGGAGAGCGCCTACGGGCCAGTGCCCAACCCCCAGTGGGAAGCAACGCTTGAGCCGTTCGTGAGGGCATACACCGACGGACTTCGGGCGGACGATGAAGCGAAGACGCAGCTGGCGTTCGGCCGAGTAGAGAGCGACACGCGGCAGGCGCTGTCGGAGGCCTTTGCCGCAACCCACCGGGCGATCGCGATCCTCCGCCGAATCACTCCAGCCGCCGGAGTCACGGACCGCTGGCAGACCGATCGGTACGAGTGGAGCGACCACGCCCGGCGATGCGAGCGCGGCATCCCGCGTTTCGCTCGGCGCCACGACGCCCTGCGCGCCGCGCGGACCTTGCAGCGTTGGACATCCTCGGCGGACGCGCTCGAGATGCGGCAGGCGTTTGACGACCCGTTGATCATGGCCCGGTTCGACGCCGAAGGCCGCTGCGTGACCGGCGAGGTCGTTGCCATCGACAACGACAACAAGGAGATCAAGCCGGGCGGCAAGAACCGCACCCGGGTGCCGCTGATCGGCCTGTCGCTGACAGCGCCGACACGGCTGTTGCGAGACGAAGTCGTCCGCTGGACCGAGGACCAGCGGGTGAAGGGCGTCGTGCGCTCCGTCGACACGGCGTCGGCCAGGATCGCGGTCACCAACGGCATGAAGGCGTTGGACGAAGCCGGGATCGCCGTCGGCACAGAGATGTTGTTCGTGAACCTGAACCCCTGGGAGGGGCTGGACCCGTGGGCACCGGACGAGGTGCCTTGGACACATCGGCCGCCAACGACCTCCGAACTCGCTGGGGAGTCCAGTCTGACCGGGGACCCCGACGATGGCAGCCCTGACCTGACCCTTGAGGAGCTCGGGGAGCTTCCAGTCGTGGGCATCGTCCGGCCCGAGGATGAACCCGGGGTGGTGATGTGAGCAGCCCACGCGACTTCCTGTCGATCAACGCCGAGTTCACAGATCGAGTCGTCGAGGACATCGGCAAGGCCGGGTTGGACGAGGCCGTGCTCGTGGAAGCGCCACCGGGGGCTGGGAAGAGCTCTCTCGTGGTGTCCGTGTCGAACGTCATTACTTCCCATGATCCGACTCTGCGGCTGCCGATTGTCACGCAGACGAACGAGCAGGCCGATGACATCGTCCTCGCCCTCCGCCGCAAGCACCCGGACATCAACGTCGCGCGGCTCGTGGGGTCGAGCGGTCCGCCCTCGACAGCGATGCTGATCGCCGCTGGATCCGGACTCGCGATCACGAGCGACCACGACTCGACGGATGTGAAAGACGCGCGTGTCGTCGTCGCCACTGCTCGAAAGTGGGAATTTGTCCGGTCGCAGCAACAGAAGAACGGCGCCATC
>CAZVVS010000172.1:0-10237 GCA_964630585.1 uncultured Gordonia sp. | reverse complement strand
CGTCAGCCGTGGCGGCGGTGTGCTTCTTGATCCGGTTCACGCCCTCGACGAGGACGAGCTGCTGCTGCGGGAAGGCCTGGATGACCTTGCCCTTGGCACCCTTGTCCTTGCCGGACACGACGATCACGGTGTCGCCCTTGTGCACCTTCATGTCAGAGCACCTCCGGAGCCAGCGAAACGATCTTCATGAAGCGCTTCTCGCGCAGCTCACGGCCGACCGGGCCGAAGATGCGGGTGCCGCGCGGGTCGCTGTTGTTGTCACCCTTGAGGATGACCGCGGCGTTCTCGTCGAAGCGGATGTAGCTGCCGTCGGGACGACGACGCTCTTTGGTGGTGCGGACGATGACGGCCTTGATGACCTCGCCCTTCTTGATGTTGCCGCCCGGGATCGCATCCTTGACGGTGGCGACGATGACGTCGCCGATCCCGGCGTATCGCCGCGACGAGCCGCCCAGCACGCGGATGCACAAGATTTCCTTGGCTCCGGTGTTGTCGGCGACCCGCAGGCGAGATTCCTGCTGAATCACTCGTGTCTCCTTGACCTGGTTTCGTTGCCCGCCGGATTTCCGACCCGACGCGCACGGCCTGCTGCCACCGATCACACGCCTGCCCGGGGCTTTCCGGACTGGTCCGGACGACTCCAGTGGGTTCGTGTGCCGATTCGCGACGCAGACGCGCCGCAGGCAACCGATTCAGTGTAGGCGAACGCGCAGGTCGGGGCCAAATCGCGTGTCGTGGTTTCGCGACGATGATCTCAAACCTGTAACGTATGTCCGAGTCCACGCGGATATTACGCGTGAGTAAGTTCCCTGAGCCCGGCCCTACGGAAGGACCATCTGTGCGAGCACTCTGGCGTATCGGTGCCGCGACGATGGCCACCATGGTGGCGACGACCCTGGGCACGACTGTCGCGGTCGGTGATCCGAAGACCGAGACCCCGCACCTGGTCAGCGAGAAGGCCGACGGCGATCAGAAGACCGTTCTCACCGTCTACTCGGCGGCGATGAAGAAGGCATTCCCCATCGAGGTCCTGCTCCCGCCGCAGGAGAAGAAGCCGAGCCCCGTGCTCTACCTGCTCAACGGCGCTGGCGGCGGCGAGGACATCGCCACGTGGGGCGCGCAGACCGACTACCGGAAGTTCTTCAAGAAGAAGAACGTGTACGTGATCACTCCCATCGGCGGCAAGGTCAGCTACTACACCGATTGGCTGCACCGCGATCCGCACATGGGGCAACCCCTGTGGCAGACCTTCCTCACCGAGGAACTGCCCCCGGTGATCGCGAAACGCTTCAACACCACCGGACTCAACGCCATCGGCGGGATCTCGATGGCCGGCACGTCGGTGTTCAACCTGGCCATTCACAAGCCGAGCCTCTACAAGGCGATCGCCGCGTTCAGCGGCTGCGCCCGCACCAGCGACTGGCTCGGACAGCAGTACATCAAGCTCGTGGTGGACCGCGGCGAAGGGAACATCGAGAACATGTGGGGTCCGGTCGGCGGCCCCGGGTGGATCGCGAACGACCCCTACATCCAGGCGGCGAAGTTGCGCGGGATGTCGGTCTATATGACCGCTGGCAGCGGCATGCCCGGCGAGTTCGACAACCTGTCGAACCCGGACATGGAGAACAACCCCTGGATGGTGGCCAACCAGATCGTCGCGGGCGGCGGCATCGAGGCGGGCGTGAACGTCTGCACCCGGGAAGTATCGCGGCGGCTCACCGAGCTCAACATCCCGCACACATTGACGATTCGGCCCACCGGAACGCACTCGTGGCGCTACTGGCAGGTCGACCTCCATCAGACCTGGCCCAAACTGGCCAAGGATCTGAAGACAAACTGAAGAACCGATTTCGGTCCGGTCCGCAACATCTCGTCGGACCGCCGTAGAGGTCTCGGGTGGATCACCGATCCGCTCGACCGGCCGATCTGCCGGTAGCCTGGAAAATGCCGGTCCCGTGCCCCGGGTCCGACTCCACCTGAGAGGGAAACGCGTGCGAATGATCCGCCTGCTCGGCATTGTGCTCGCCTCGTCGATGGCGCTGATCATCGGTTCGGCCCACGCGCACGCCGCGCCGAAGTCGCGGATCATGAGCAACTACGACGACAGTCCGTACGAGACCACCCTTATCGTGTATTCCGCGGCGATGCGGCAGGGTTTCCCGGTGACGGTCCTGCACCCGCGCAACACCAACCGGCCGCTTCCAGTCCTGTACCTCCTCAACGGCGCTGGCGGCGGGGAGGATTCTGCGACGTGGGCAGCACGGACCAACTACACGAAGTTCTTCCGGACCAAGAACACGCTCGTCGTGACACCCATCGGCGGTGCGTTCAGCTACTACACCGACTGGAAGCGGCGCGACCCCGCGCTGGGCAGGCTCAAGTGGCAGACGTTCCTCACCCGTGAACTGCCTCCGCTGATCGACAGCCACTACCGCACGACCGGGCGCAACGCGATCGCCGGCATCTCGATGGCGGGCACCTCGGTGTTCAACCTCGCCCTGGCCAGGCCCAACTTCTACCGGTCGGTCGCCGCATTCAGCGGCTGTGCCCGCACCAGCACGCCGGCGGGCCAGCAGTACATCAAGCTGGTGGTCGACCGCGGCGCCGGGAACATCGCGAACATGTGGGGCCCGGTCGGCAGCCGTGGCTGGATCGACAACGACCCCTACATCCAGGCGCCGCGGCTGCGCGGCACCAAGGTGTACATGACCACCGGGACGGGCCTGCCCGGCAAGCACGAGAACCTCGCCGACAAGGGCATCGCCGGTGATCCGATAACGCTGGTCAACCAGGCCGTCGTCGGCGGGATCATCGAGGCTGCGGTCAACCAGTGCACCCAGGAGATGGCGCAGCGGCTGCGCTCATTGAACATCCCGTTCAACCTGGTCACACATCCCGGCGGCACCCACTCGTGGGGCTACTGGGAGGACGACCTGCACAACACGTGGCCGATGCTGGCCCGCGACCTGCAGACGCGCTGAGCTACCGCACATCCGCGCAGATCCCGGCACCGCCGACGATGATTGTGCGACGATGAGCAACAAGAACACGTTCTAATCGCGTCGGGAGTTTCCGTGTCCAGTTCCCATCAGATCCTCGGTACCACCGTCGATATCCCGGTCAAGGTGCGCAACGCGCGCTGCTTCATGGCGGGCTTCAGTGCATCGGCCGAGAAAGTCGCCGCGGCCATCGCCCACACCGGGCTCGAGCCCGTCACGCTCCCCCGCGGTCTGGACATCCCCCGCAGCCTCAACCCGCTCAAGCTGCTCGAGTCCCGCACGCTGTGCCTGCTCCTCTTCGTCGACTACATCGACAACGACCTGGGCCCCTACAACGAGTTCGGTGTCGCCATCCCGGTGAAATCGCCGCCGGGCGTCGCCGCGCCGTCGCTCGGCGACGACGATGGCGAGTCGTCGGAGGGCAAGATCGACATGTCGAGCATTCTGATCCACGAGCTACCCGTCGACGGCGAGTTCACCCTCGCGGCCGGCCGCGGGATCTGGGGCTTCCCCAAGATCCTCGCCGACTTCGACGTCGACCACGACGCGCGCAAACCCCACGGGAAGGTCAGTGCCGACGGCAAGCTGATCGTCGACCTGACGATCGGCCGTGGTGTCAAGACACCCGGCGAGTCCAAGCCGGTCACCTTCCATGCGTTCTCCCACATCGACGACACCACCCGAATGATCCCCTGGGACTTCGACTCGATGGCCGACGTGACCGGCCGCGTGGGCGGCGCGTCGCTCAAGCTCGGCAACCACCCGATCGCCGAAGATCTCCGCAGCTTCGACCTGTCCAAGCACGCGCTCATGACCACCGTCGTCGGCAAAGTCGAGATGACCTTCAACGACGCGACTGTCCTCGCCTGAGACTTCGCGATTACCGGAGCGGTACGCGATCCCTGTACTCTGTGATCCAGACCGCGTTTCACATACGCGAGTGGCCCCCATCATAGTGGGCCCCGGAAGGACCGTTCGTGCGAGCACTGTGGAGTATCGGTGCCGCAATAGTGGCCACCGTGGTGACGACGCCCCTGGGAACAGCGCTTTCGGTAGCCGCTCCGAGTAGCGAAACGTCCCACATCGTCAGTGAAAAGCCCGACGGCGATCAGAAGACCATCCTCACCGTCTATTCGGCGGCGATGCGCGAATCCTTCCCGGTCCACGTGCTGCTCCCGCCACGACAGGACACGCCGAGCCCGGTCTACTACCTGCTACTCGGTGTCGACGGCGGCAAGGACGGCTCCACTTGGGACACCGCGACGTCCTACCGGAGCTTCTTCAAGACGAAGAACACGTATGTCGTCACCCCCATCGGCGGTGCGTACAGCTACTACACCGACTGGCAGCACCGTGACCCGCGGTTGGGCAAGCCGATGTGGCAGACCTTCCTCACCGAGGAACTGCCGCCGCTGATCGATGAGCGGTTCAACACGACCGGTCGAAACGCGATCGGTGGGATCTCGATGGCGGGCACCTCCGTATTCAACCTCGCCATCGCCAAACCGAAGCTCTACAAGGCGGTCGCCGCCTTCAGCGGTTGTGCCCGCACCAGCGACCCCGTCGGTGTGCTGTCGGTGATGCAGGTGGTGGACCGCGGCCACGGAAACGTCGAGAACATGTGGGGCCCGGTCGGCGGCCCCGGTTGGATCGCCAACGACCCGTATGTCCAGGTGCCCCGCATGCGTGGGGTGATGATCTACATGACCACCGGTACCGGCCAGCCCGACGTGCGCGACTATCTCGCCGCCCCCGACGCCCGTGCGCTCTACTTGGGTTACCAGCTGAGCACCGGCAGCGTCATCGAAGCCGGCGTCTACAACTGCACCCTCCAAATGGCGCAACGGCTCCGCGAACTCCAGATGCCGTACAAGCTCACCGTCCGTCGGGTCGGCACGCACACGTGGAAGTACTGGCAGGGCGACCTCTTCTCCACCTGGCCCGGCGTCGCCCGCGATCTAGCCACCGGGTGAGGACCGTGCCGCGGTCAGTTCAGCAGCCGCAGGAACTCCAGTTGCGCCACGTGCACCGGCTCGTCGAACACCAGACGGTAGGCCGTTGCCGGTGCGACCGTCTCTACGCCGAACACCCGCGTCTGGCGGTCCCACTGGAAGCGGGCACGCTGCCGCGCCACCGTCGACCAGTCTCCGGCTGCGGAGCGCGCCTGGAACTCCCACGCATAGTCGCCCGCTTCGACGACGGTGAGTGTGTAGTGGTCGAGCGCCGTGGGGACCTCGAACTCCCAGCCGAGCCACTGCCCCTCCGCAAGGACCACCGGCGCAGTCCCGGACGAATCATCAAAGGCATTGCCGGCGTCGGGCAGGCCCAGCGCACCGATCGGCGCCCGCTCCGGTGACGTCAGATCGACCGGTGGCGCCGGCGCCGACCCCAGCGGTGTCAGCGACGGCGGGACCGTGCCCGCCGCCCAGTCCGAGGGCGTCGGCCCCAGGTCGAACTCGATCACCGCACCGTCGACGAGACGCTCGCGCTCGATAGTGATGCGGTCCCACGCCTGGCCGTCGACACGGACCGCCTGGATGTAGCGGTTTGCTGCCGACGCCGCCGGGGCGACGATCTCGATCCGCGCGCCGTTATCCATCGTCCACGTGAGCCGTCGGTACAGCGGAGCACACAGTACGAACTGCCCGCTGCCGATCGTCAGCGGGTACAGCCCCGACACCGCCAGCAGGTACCACGCCGACATCTCGCCGTTGTCCTCGTCACCCGGGTATCCCTGACCGAGGTCGGAGCCGGTGAACAGGCGCTCAACTGCGTCGCGCACGATCGCCTGCGTCTTGGCGTGCGCGTGGCTGCCGTGTCGCGATGCGAACGCGTACATGAACGGGATGTGGTGGGCCGGCTGGTTGGACAACGCCAACATGCCCATCCGGGTATCACGGGCTTCGCGCATCTCGTGGATGACCACCGGGTAGCCGCCCTTGAACTCCTCCCGGCCGGTCTCCGACAGCGCCATGAACTCGTCGAGTCGCCGCTCCAACCCCTCTCGGCCGCCGTAGAGCTGCGCCAGGCCCTCCCCGTCCTGCGGCGCGGTGAACCTCGTGCCCCACGCGTTGGTCTCGGTGTAGTCCGTTCCCCAATCACGGGGGTCGAAGGCTCCCGCGCGCCAGGGACCGAGCGCAACCCCCGCTGAGACGGGCTCACGACCACGGAAGAAGCCGGTCTGTTCGTCGAACATCAACGCATAGCGCGCCGCCCGCGCAGCGAACCAAGTCGCGTTCGCGGCGAACTCGGCGGACCGCTCATGATCGGGATATCGGCGGAGCAGGAACACGGAAAAGGCGGCGATGGCAGCGTCATTGATCGCGGCATCGATCGTCCACGACAGCCCCTCGTGGGCCTGTGTATCGGCATAGCCGGTGAACATGGACCGGTCCATCCCCTTGCGGCCGACGAATCGGTTGTCCGACGGGACGGTGGCGTTGCGCAGGCAGGAGTCGTAGGCGTCGAGAACGGAGTAGTCGCCGAGTTCGCCGATTCCGGCCAGCGCCGCGTCGGCGAACACGGCGTCGCTGCTCGTACCGGTCATGATGTCGGCCGGGGCGGGCGCCGACCACCGGCTGACCCACCCGCCGTCGCGGTAGTGCTCGACGAACCCTTCCAGCAGGCGTCCGGTCAGCCCGGGGGCGATCAGAGTGCGCAGCGGCCAACTGGCGCGATAGGAGTCCCAGAAGCCATCGGTGACGGTCAACAGCCCGTCGACAACACGACGGCCAGTCGTCGTCGGCGAATCGTCGACGTCGGTGCGGTACGCGAACGGCGACGCGAAGCGCCACCCCTCGGGCGTGGGTTCGGCTGCCGTATTCGGGTACAGGTGCACCCGGTACAGGCTCGAGTACAGCGTGGTGCGCTGTTCGGGGGTTACACCATCGACGGTCAGCCTGCCGAGGATCTCGTTCCACTGTGCGCGCGTGTCAGCGACCACCGCGTCAAAACCCGCCCCCAGATTCCGCTTCGCCTGCTCAAGACTGATGTGGCTCACACCGATCCCGACGGTCACCGACCGGTTCGCCGCATCTAGCCCGACCGTCAGCGTCCCGATGACCGATTCACGCTCGTGGCCGGGGAAGCGCCGGGCGCTGAGCACGCGCCCGTCGACCTCGACGTGGACATACGTGCGGGGCACGTGCGTCAGACCACCGGGGCCGTCGACGTATCCGGAAGCCGTGTAGCGCTGCCCTGGCACTGGGTCGGGGAGGTCGAGGAAGCCATCGCCGTCGATCTGGTCGAACACGAGCGACCCGGTATCGCCGCCGTAAGTGGCGCGCAACCAGATCGCGTGGGAACCGGCGGTGAGCTCCGCAGCTACTGGCGGGTGCACGCCGTCGTCGAGAACGACCGAGTACAGGTGGGGACGGTCGGTCTCATCGTCGTGGGAGAAGGGCAGGGCACGCTCGTGGCGATCCGGGTTGGGGTGGGCCAGCGGGTGTGGGAACACCTGAAAGCTGCCGCGGTCCCCCATCCATGGCGACGGGATGTGCGACGTGGCGAAGGCCTGCAAATACGGGCGGACGCTAGCGGTGTCGGTCGAGGCGTCCTGCGGCGGGTTCGTGTCGACGCGGCTCGCCTCGTGGTATGAGTAGGGCCAGCCGCGGTTCCCGCCGTCGGTCATCGGCAGACCGAAGACGAAACCATGCGGGACCGCGACGAGCGGCGCGCAACCACCGCGGGAGAAACGGTCCGACGAGAAGCTGCCGCGCGTGGTGCGGACGCAATCGACGGGCTCAGCCTCCGCCGGGGAAACATCGACGAGGCCGAAGCTGTCGACGAACCCGTGCTGCAAGCGCTCCCTCCCACTGCCGTCGGTTCGCGCCGGGACCACTCCGCACAGCTCGACGCGCTGCACAGTCTTGCCCGACCCACCGTCGAGCGCGACGGTGCGCGCGGACCACTGGTCGACGGAGAGTAGTTGGGACCCGTACTGTGCCTGCGGGTCGACGACGATGCCGTATTGGTCGACGGATTCGTGGCCGGACAACCGCGATCCGTCGGTGTACACGAGATCGACGGCGACGGCGGTAGCGGCATAGCCGTCACGGACGTCCGGCTCGGAATCGTCGAAACACGGGAAGACTGCAAATCTCAAAGCGGCGCCGACGGGGACCGTGGCACCCTCCAGGCCCGTGTCGGCCAACGGTGCTCGCCAACGTCGCCCTGCAGCCCCAGTCACGTGGTAGCCCCAGGGATGGGCGGAAGTCAGCCCAACGCCGGGCTTGGCATTGACGGCATACGACGGACCGGGTCCGCGAGTAAGCGGGTCGAGGACATCGGAATGTTCGGGAGGAGCGAACAGGCCTGCCTTCTCAGCCACGCGCGCGAATCGACCGCGGCCAATTCAAGAGATGCGGATCAGTGCGTTAGACGACGGCGCGGAGATGTCCGCCGCCGGCGGTGCCGAGGTCGCGGCCGAGCCACTCGATCATCTGCGAGACAGCGGCGCCCGTGCGCTCACCGAGGGTGGCGACCGACGGAATCGAACTCACGATGGCTGCGATCAGCGATGCGTCCGAGCTCATTCCGTGGCGGTTCATCACCTCGGAGTAGTTGTTGATGGATTCGTCGAGGTCACCGTACGTGACGGCGCTTCCTTCGTAACGAACGGCCGTAAGGCGCGGCACAGCGTGCGCGCGCTCATTGACGTGGTCAATCACCTGCGTCATCATTGCATTCCCCATCTTCCTCCATGGGTGCGCACCATCGTCACAGATAGTGCGCTGTGCTCCAGGTAACTCCCAGAACACTCACAGTATGGCATGTCGGGTGTGATTTTCAACTCGTACGCGCTCGACTTGTTCCGCATCGGTTACCGAACCGTGGCCGAGTTTCGGCAGGTGGCAGCCGTGCGCGGGGATGAACGGCACAGTTCTACCCGTGCGCACAGGGTCATTGGTCCTTGCCCCTCGCGTCGGCCTCCATGGCCTCGATCAGGCTCTTCGGGCGCAGATCAGTCCAGTTCTCCTCGACGTACGCCAGGCATGCCTCGCGGCCGTCCTCGCCGAACACCTTCGTCCAACCGGCCGGAATCTCGGCGAACGTCGGCCACAGCGAGTGCTGGTTCTCGTCGTTGACCAGCACGTAGAAGCGACCGTTCTCGTCGTCGAATGGGTTGGTCATTTGTTTCTCCTTTGCCGTGCCGCGCAGGCGGCACCGTTTCGGTCTGACATCTCGTCTAGTCAGTGCGTCGTCTTATGTTGGTGGGTTGCGCCGCAGCCTCCAGGCCGCGCTGGATCTCCGGGCCGATGATGCGCAACGACTCCGCGTCGGCCATACCGAGGTGGTGGGTGTCTACGTCGACATTGACGATCGCACCTCGGACATATGGGCGCCAGCTGTCCGCGATGACCGTCGGGTCGTCCTTGTCGGCCGTAGCGGTGAATACCTGGACCGCGCCCCGGTACGCACTCGGCTGGTAAGCCTGGGCGATCTCAGCCGACTTGGCGAAGCTGGCCATGATGCGGTCCACCTGGCCCTCTTCCAACAGGCCCATCGACGCGATCTGTTCACGGATCACTGCGGCGACGTCGTCGGCACTGCCCGCCGTGACCTCGTCACCGAGATCGAAGAGGTCGCGCCAGCCGCCGAGGAGGTCCACGACCGCGCCGGACTCGTCGGTGGCAGGAGCAGCCTCGACAGTCGTCGGAGTGGGCTCGGACAGGGCGTCGGCGAACTCGGGCTCCACGATCCCGGCATCCATGATTCCGAGGTACGCGACTTCCTCGCCGGCGTTCTGCAGCGCCACGGCGGCGGCGTGGGCGAGTTGGCCGCCGACTGACCATCCCAGGATGAAGTACGGACCATGCGGCTGCACGCGCTGGATCTCGTCGACGTAGCGGGCGGCCAGCTCTTCCACGGAGTCGGCCTGCGGCTCGTCGCGCACGACGTGCGGGTCCTGCAGGCCGTAAACGGGCCGGTCGACGATGTAGGGCGCAAGACCGCCGTAGAACCACGCCAGGCCACCGGCGGGGTGGAAGCAGAACAGTGGCGGCTGCGAGCCCTCGGCCCGCAACGGGATCAAAACCTCGTCGACGGCTCCACCGGCCCCGGTCAGGGCCGCGGCCAGTCCGCGCGGAGTGGGATCGGCGAATAGGTTTGCCAGGGCGATTTCGGAATCGGTCTGGGCGCGCCACCGCGAGACAACGTGCGTCGCAGACAACGAATTCACACCCAAATCAAAGACCGAATCCGAGGGACCCACCCGCTCCACCCCCCAGAGCTGCGCC